>JANMIV010000058.1:0-9645 GCA_031375995.1 Bacteroidota bacterium | reverse complement strand
ACCAGTCGTATTCTGTTTAGCGTGGGTTATATTTTATTCTATGTGTTTTTTGCCACCCATTGGTGGATGTATTTATTATTGCCTATTCATTTTTTAATGGGCCCTGTGCATGGTGCCATTGTAAATTGGGCTGGGCATAAATACGGTTATAGAAACTTTAATGAGGGTGATCTTTCCAAAAACACTTTGGTATTTGATTTTCTTATGTTGGGAGAATTGTTCCAAAACAACCACCACCATGCGGGAGCAAAACCCAATTTTGCGGCTAAATGGTGGGAAATTGACCCAGTTTACCCGATTATAAGAATTTTAGACAAAGTGCGTATTATCAAATTGGTAAAGAAGCAGTAAGCGTAAAATCCAAGCGTGCTTTTCTCCACTATTTACTCCTAAATTAAGCCATTAAGCCCATTTTTTCTTTCACAAGATTGAGTATTAAATACAGTTGCTCATCATGTGTCATATGGCTATTGTCTATTTCAATGGCATCTTCTGCTTTCAGTAAAGGCGAATCGTCTCTATGTGAATCAATATAGTCGCGCTTTTCAAGGTTTGCCAATACTTCTTCAATGGTAGTTTCTTTTCCTTTTTCTAGTAATTCTGCAAACCTTCTTTGTGCTCTAATTTGAGGGTCAGCGGTAATAAACAATTTAAGTTCAGCATCAGGAAATACTACTGTTCCGATATCTCGTCCATCCATAATAATGGCTCTTTCCTTACCCAATTGTTGTTGTTGCTTTACTAAAAAGCGCCTTACTTCACTTATGGCACTTACATCGCTTACATAACCAGCCACCCTCGGATTTACCCTTATTTCGTTTTCAATGTTTTCACCATTCAAAAAAGTTTCCTGTATTTGAGTTGAACTGTCAATTTTAAAGGTAATTGTAATATGATGCAGGGCTTCTTTTACTTGCTCTATATCTTTAAAATCAATTTTATGTTGAATAAAATACAATGTTACTGCTCTATACATAGCTCCAGTATCCACGTATTTATAATTTAAAACTCTTGATAATTCCTTTGCAATAGTGCTTTTGCCGCACGAAGAATATCCATCTAAAGCTACAACAATTGGTCTCATTATTTCTTATTTTTATAAAACTCTTGCAAGTTAGTAACAATTGTGAAATGATTGGTAGCATTTCCGGAATAAAATGAGGCACTTCCGTAAGAAAACATAAATTTTCTTACTTTTAATCCAAAACCCCAGCTAAAACCAGCCCAACTTCTTGCGTCTGGCAAAGCCAATTCTCTCCTTCGTAAATCATTGTAGCCAAAACGTAATCTAAAACCTTCTCCAAAAACCAACTCGGTACCAACAATCAAATGGCTCATTAAAAAGCTTACAGGAGTAAATTCTTCTTCTACAGGCAAACCCGTTGATAAATCTACATTTCTGCTATTCTTTTCGCCATTTTGGTACAAAAGCTTACCTATTTTTTGTAAATCATGGGCTATTACAGAAATACGTAGTGGATTATGGGCAAATTTCTTGCTAAAACCCAATTGTAAGTTAAGCGGGTATTGCTGCCGCTCATTTCCAGTATAGGTTGTTATTTGATATCCTATATTACTGGCCACTGCTGTAAACAAAAACAAACTATCTTTACTTTTATAACTAGCGGCTATGTCTCCTGCAAACCCCACACTTGTATAACTCTCTAATACGGAATATACATATTTGGCAGTTACCCCTATATTCCATTTATCTACTATTCGCGAAGTGCTTAAATGTAAGGCAAAATCGTTGGCGGCAAATGACCCTAAATTGGTATTGTCAATGTCCTTTTTATCAAAAGTACCATAGTTTAAGTATTGCACTCCTGCCATTAAAGGGCCAAAAGACTTGGTATTGAAAGCATATCCAAAATAACCAAGCCCCATATCAGCAATATACCGCTGGTAATTCATGGTTAATTGTTTGTCCATTTTGGCATTTAATAAGGAAGGATTTTGAATGACTAAACTGGCATCATTATCTGGAGTGGCAATGGCATTTCCTCCAAGTGCAGCTGAACGCGCGTTGGCATGCATATTTAAAAACTCAAATGAGCCTATTCCCCCTCTTTGCGCTTTTACCAAGGTAACCGATAATAAAAAGCAAAGTATTATTCTTATTCGCATAAATTTATATTGCAATTATAACTCATCTGCTAACTACATTTTTCTTTTTTTAGTATATTTTTCATTACAAAAAGCAAAAGCCTCAATTTACAATTACTTAATATTGGAAAAGTCATTTGAAAAATTAGATTTGCCAAATATACCAATATACCATGTTTGGATTAGACCCAACCTTTACATTCCTTCTTATTCTTTGTTTAATAGCGGCTTGTGCCTTTGAATTTATAAATGGCTTTCACGATACTGCCAATGCGGTAGCCACGGTTATTTATACCAATTCTCTAAAACCTTGGGTAGCAGTAGTATGGAGTGCAATATGGAATAGTGTAGGTGTTTTTGCTGGAGGAATAACAGTGGCAATGGGAATTAGTTATTTAATTCCAAGCGAGATGCTAGCTGACCAAAATGTTTACCATAGTGTAGCTTTAATAATGTCATTATTGTTAACCGCTATAATATGGAATTTGGGAACTTGGTATTACGGAATTCCTTGTTCTAGTTCACATACATTGGTTGGAAGTATATTAGGCGTTGGTTTAGCATACACATTAATTGCCGAAAAAAGTGGTAATTATGTAAATTGGAGTAAAGCGGGCGATATCGGATTAAGTTTATTAATATCACCTTTAATTGGCTTTAGTCTTTCTATATTTTTAATGTATATTCTTAGAATGTTTGTTAGAAATAAAGCAATATTTAGAGCTCCAAAAACAAACGATCCACCCCCATTTTGGATAAGAATGATATTATTATTAACATGCACTGGAGTTAGTTACAGCCATGGGAGTAACGATGGACAAAAAGGGGTAGGATTAGTTATGTTAATATTAATTGCCATTGTTCCAAGTTATTTTGCAATAAATTTAGATGTTGATTTATCAAAAGTAAAATATGAAATGCACAATGTGACATCAATAATTGATAAAACAATGTCGTCTAAATTGAATAAGGAAGATAGCTTAGAAGTAGCAAAAATTCAATTAATTGCCAATAAAGTTAATTCAAAAATAACATATAAACCGTTAGACAGTTTAAGCAATGCTGAAAAATTTGAAATTAAATCAGAAGTTACTAAATTAGCTAAAGAAATAGAAATTGTTAGAGCAAGCAAAACAATTCCAATAAGTATTCAAGATAAAATTAATTTAAAAGAATCTATAAAGTCTGTTAAAACTATTACTGAGTATTCGCCTGTTTGGGTTATTTTAATGATTTCATTATCGTTAGGTTTAGGAACTATGATAGGATGGAAACGCATTGTTACAACAATTGGAGAAAAAATTGGGAAACAACATTTAAATTATGCCCAAGGTGCATCAAGCGAATTGGTAGCCGCTGGAACTATTGGTTTGGCAACAGCATTTGGTTTACCAGTTAGTACAACTCAAGTTTTATCGTCAGGAATTGCAGGTAGCATGGTGGCAAGTAAAGGCATAAAAAACCTACAACCTGGAACCATCAAAAGTATTGCTATTGCTTGGGTTTTAACGTTACCTGTTACAATAGTACTTGCTGGTGGTTTATTCTTACTGTTTAGATATTTTGCTGGTTAAACTTAACAACTAGTTTAATTTTACTTAGTAGCGTGCCAATCGCACCAAAAGCCATAACTTACGGCAGAATTTAGCTTAAAATAATCTTGTCGGTGCTTTAATAGCGTTTTCTTTGCGGTTTCAAAATCTTGCCACTCTCCTTTTAAATCATTGCCAAATGGACCTGAAGAACCTACTACAAAGTTGTATTTAAACTGCTTTTGAATGGCTTTTCTCTCTTTAAAATAAGTGGCATCCATATCACCAGCAAGCCCTAATACACTTTGAATCTTGCGTTTAGCCTTTGCGGCAAATGATTGACTTAAAAATTTTAAAGCTCTGTCTTCTGAGGTATGAAAATCTTCTTCCAGAGTTAAAACCCTGAAAGATGTTTGATCTACCAGTTTAAACTTGGTATAACCCAACTCATTTAACGCATATAATGTTCCCAATGCTTGCTCATCTGTTATGGTTTCATTTTCGCCCACACACTCACTTTCAACAGAAATAAATTTAGGTAAACCCTTGGCATATTTTAAGGTTCGCAAACAAATTTCGTCATAACCTTCAATATCCATTTTGCAGTAATAAGGAACTTGATACTCCTCAATAATGGAAGGTAAGGTTTTGGTGGTAACCATAATGGGATTTTTAGCCATATTGGCTCTATCAGCTATGTTTTGCTTAAGGGAATTCCAAATTGTATTCCCACTTATGTTAAACAATACTTTTTCGCCTTCTTTATCGCTTACTGCATAATTGAGTAAAACAAGCTGCCTATTATCGTAAGCCTTTTTAAATTTTGTTTTTGCTAATTCTATTAGATTAGTATCTGCATCAACCGCAACTACGGTATATCCTTTTTGGAGATAATACGCGGTATCTTCTCCTCTATGCATTCCAATATCAAGAATTAATTTACTATCCATCGTATTGAATTAATCAATTTTTTTTCAAATATGTGTTTTCATACAAAAATAGAACTGGCTATTACATATTGTAACCAATAAAAATGTTTATTGTACGTATAATTTGTTTAAACGGCTTATCTATCATATTCGCGCCTTGCCATATTCCACCTTACACCTATGTTTAAAAAAGTACTTTCTGATGTTAGTTCTTTAATGGCACTATTGCTATATCTGTAAGTGATCCCCAAATCAAAAAACAAATTATGCTTGAGCATATAACTACCCATACAATCTATAAATAGCACTTTGGTAATTTCTCCTTGTGTTATTTCATTTCCATAGTAACCACCTTCTTTAACACTCCTATAACTCCTTTGTATATTTTGACCTACATTACCTCCTAACGTATCGTAACCAATGGCATAATATACTCCTTTTAATTGTATATTGAGTTTATTGGCTGGCTGGTATCTTAAAACGCCAATGGTTTCATAAAAATTGGCCCCTAATGGGTGCGCTAATGGTTGATTGTAATTGGTATGGGTTTGCAGTTCGGAAAAGGAAGTGTACATATATGGCCTGCATACGTTCAATTCTACTTGTGCATCTAAATTATCAATTCCCAATACATCAATATACTTTAGTCCGAGTTGGTATGCCCATTTGTTTCCCCACCAACCAGAGTTAGCAAGCATTTCTTTTAGTACAAATTCGCTTATTACCAATTGCCCGTAAGCGGAAAACCTATTGGCAAAGTTGTATTTTATATTGGCTCCTAATATTGCTTTATCTGTACTATTCAACCCATTCTCAATTGATTTGTACATAATAATAGGATTTAAATAATTGACTTCAAATCCTGTATTAGTATAACCACTGTCTCTTTGGAAAATAATGGTTTCAAAAATGCCTATGTTTAGCTTTTTTCCAACATTTACTGATAGATGGTGTGTGGCAGAATAATGCCTAGGTTGAATAGCATAAGCACCAACAGTATAATCTCTGTACTCACTGAATATGTTGGTATAGTTAATTTTCCAAATACGTGTATTCAAACGTACATAAAAATTATCAACGGCATTATTGGAAATAATAAAGGTACGTGCCCCATCGCCAATGAACTGACGACCATGCCCCAACTGAAAATCCATATATTTATTGGGCGACACGCTGACAAAACCGCTTGACAAAAAATAATTAAGCGTAACAGTACCATCTGTTTTATAAAAACCTACTCCTTGAAACACGCCTGTTCTTTTGTTTTCTTCTTGTAAAATAGGTAATGGTCGCATTATCTCATCACTCACTTGGGTATAAAAACCAATTTTATCCGTTATATTTCCTCTTATTTCTATTCCTCTATTATTTATAAGTGCATTGTTTCCATCAACATCAATGGTACTTACTTGGTAATTGAGCACAGGGTTTACTACTAAATTAAAATCAGTTACTTGGGCTGACAACATAGCCGCTTTTTGTATATAAAAAGCTTTGAGTATTGGTTTATTTGATAGTGATAAATCTGTTTTGGCCCACTCAAAATTATCGTTTAACAAATATTCAAGGTTGAATAGATCTTGTCTGGAAAAGTTGGAATCATTTTCATACAATTTATTGGCAAATTCAGCAATAGACTTCCGCCTGTAACTTTTTGTGCTGGTATGAAAAAAATCGTTATTTAAACTGCTTCCTTTTATATCAAACCTATCTATAATGTGATTGGTAGCGGTATTGAAGGGTAAATAAGTATGCTGCGCTTGGGCACTTACAAAACATATAACAACTATAATAATGAGTAGTATTCCTTTTTTCATAAAGATACAAAAATGCAGTTTTTTGTTTGATTTATTATGACAAAATAAGTCCTCAAATTGCTTCTATTAACAAAAAAGAGGTGCTCATACTTTTATGGAACCTCTTTTCAAATTGCATGTAGAATTTACCTTTTCAAAAATTTTCTTGTGCTCAATTTTTGCCCATCCACCTTCATAGTATAAAAATACAAACCTGCAGGGCATTCATTTATATCTAAAGTAGCTGTTTGCATACCAATATTTGCTTCTATATTTTTCTCCACTATTACTTTTCCAGTAACATCTAATACTTGAATAGTAACTAACTGATTATCTAAAACTTGAAAAGGAATGTTTAATTGGTTGGATGCAGGGTTTGGATAAGCTGCAAACAAATGGTTAGCTGGCACTACTTTAATATGTTCAACACCTGTTCCATAACTAAACTGAATGCGGTAATAACCTTGATTGTATTTATTGGCAGTAGCTGGTTTTGTTGCTTTTTTTCCATTGTTTGATTCTGCATCAATATAATATTCAACTATATCGCTAGCCGTTAAATTGGGTATATTTAATACCCCAATATGGTAACCAGCACTATCTGTTAAGGCTAATGTTTGCCACGCTTCATTGTTTTTTCTCCAAACACATGCTACTTTTTTTATACCGCTGTGGTTTTCGCATTTAGTAAGTATGTTAAAATTATTCTGAAATACTTTATTTACTACTATTTTGGGGTGCCACACTCTTAAAGGATTATCAGCAGGAATTTGCATAGTAATGCAATGTATTGCGCCACCAAGTGGACTCATTTCTCTGCAATCAATAGGTACAATATTGTAACCAGGCATAATGGCTCTGTATAAAGCCACAATAGAATCTGTTTGCTTGCTATTGCCATCAATTTCATCAGAATAGCTCGGAAAAATAAAAGTATTGTTTACGGTCAATCCATTCACAAAATTGCGTGCATCGCCATCAAGTTGCGCACAGGTAATATTATTATGCTTTCCATCATCGTCAGTTGGATGCGGAATTCTATAAATAGTGTATGGGCGACCAAAGGTAGATTGTAATGATGCCAATTTTTGGTAATTGTCTTCTATGGTTTGTCTGTCGCTAGCTGTAATTTCATTAGGCAATTTTGAAACAAGAATTGTTTCTTCGTCAACCAATTTGGTATATAAATCAATATGTCCGGTCCCGCCATCGCAACTTAAAACTTTCAGTTCCTGCAAATCTGTAGCACCAAAAATAGATTTCATATTAGCATAAGTAGTAGTGGTATTCCAACCAACTATACTGCTATTTTCTCCTTTAATTTTAGAACTAAAAAACAACCTACCGTATCCATCAGTCATTAAATTGCCCCCTTCTGCATTTAAGCGGCTTATGTAGTTTTTATAATTCATTTCCGTGGCCAAGTGAGCAGGAAACACATTGTCATTTTCTCTACCTGAATAATATTTCATGTCGGTAAAACCTACGCTATCCTTATTGCCATAATAAAAGCCAATTGGCCCAAAGTCGCGCATCCAAAAATCGTCTCCCTTTTTTGGAAAGAATTTGTAATTACTTAATGGCCAGCCTAAATTAGCCATGTATTTTTTAATTTTTATAGTATCGCTTGCTTCCCACACCCTAATCCAAACTTGGCACTCTAAAGAAATATAATGGGCCAATTGTGCTGATATCCAACCATAAACTGTACTGGTATCCGTGCCTAAAATTTCGGTAAAATCATCATTGTATTCATAAGACCAGCTAATGCACACTGCTTTGCTTTCTTCAAATTCGCCTGGCATACGCATATTATTGGGCAATGGATCTGCTTTACCAAATATGTTATTGCTTTTAATTTCGTTCAGCATCAATTGGTATTCTTGCTGGGTGCGTGCCGCTGGTAAATGTCCTTTTCGACTTTTTTGAGCAAAAATCACTGAAAACGAGCAAATTAAAAACACAAATAGCGCAATTCTTTTTATCATAAAGTTAATTAATTATGGTGTAATGGACAATTTTAGGTGTTTTTCATTTAAAAAGATGAACCATTGAAGTAAATATTACTTAACACAAACAAATCTGTAATATTGCGCTCCCATTTATGAAGCACATACAAAGTTTAAAAGAAATAATCATTTACGAAGACGAGCACTTTGTATTTATTAATAAACCAGCTCATTTTTCGAGCTTAGATGATAGGCATGACGACCATGTAAGCATTATAAAATTAGCTAAAAAGTACAGTGAAAATTTACGCCTTTGCCATAGGTTAGACAAGGAAACAAGCGGTATTTTGTTATTGGCAAAAAGCGATGAGGCATACCGCGAAATGGCTATTAAATTTGAGAAACGAGAAGTTGATAAAACGTACCATGCCGTGGTAGCTGGTCAGCTAAAAGTGGAGAACCAATCCATTATTTTACCTTTGGGACAAACACGCAAAGGCTTGGCATTTGTTGACAAAAAAGAAGGAAAACCATCTACCACTATTGTAAGTACAGCAAAACTATACAAACACTTTACCTTATTGGCCTGTAAACCTGTTACTGGCAGGTTGCACCAAATACGAATTCATTTGGCATCGCAAAATTTTCCAATTGTAGCCGATTTAAGTTATGGTGGTCAAAATATTTTTCTCTCCCAATTTAAGCCTAAATTTAAAGAAGGGAAATGGCAAAATGAGGAACCCATTATAAAAAGAGTGGTTTTGCATGCTTATCAACTTCAGTTCAATGCTTTTGGGAATGATTACTTTTATACGGCACCTTATCCTAAAGATTTTGCTGTTTTAATAAAGCAATTGGATAAGTTTGACAGTTAGTTTTACCTAACAACCTTTAAAACAGATATTCCTCTATTAGTTTGGCTTCTGCTATAATATGGCAATGTCTAACCATGCACTTAAATAACTACTTTATAAAAGGGTATATAATTGTGTTTATTCATACCATTAATATACCAACAACATACAGAAATTATTAAGCTAAATAATTTTCAAATTTGAGTATATCATAAAGTATAAAAAACAGCAATAGAAATTGTTGAAATTCAAAAATTAATTACCTCAATAAATTAAAAAAAGTAAAAAAAAGGCATTTTTCAGCAAAAATGTAGGGAAAACCCCACAAAAAAAGGGTGTTTTCCCTCTTGTATATATTAATTATGGTTTGTATAATTGAAAATCACTAAAAAAGATATTTAAACATATATTTTTATGCGGCAATTTAATGACAAATAACTTACAGGTGCCTACCACCTGTAAGTTTTAATAAAATAGAA
>JANMIV010000001.1:0-6541 GCA_031375995.1 Bacteroidota bacterium | reverse complement strand
CTATGATAATAACAGTACTGCTTAATTGAATGGGTAAATAAACACTTGCTGGAACAGCCATTAACAGCCATAAAGTCAATTTATCTCTATTTATATGGGTTGCTAAAACGTTCATTCCCTTTTAAACTAGCAACTCTTCATAAGCAGTTACTATATTATTCCAAGTATATATCTCTTTTATTTTCTTTAAATTATTGTTGATTGCCTTTTGCTTAAACTCACGTCCGATATAAGAGGTAATAATAGCAGTTATTTCAGTATTATTGCTAAAATAGACGGCATCATCTTGAAGAACAGACTTATTGAAATCATTTGAATGCGCACAAATAAATACTTGAGATGCCATAGCTTCAAGCAACGAAGGATTAGTACCACCAACCGAATGACCATGAAAATACATTTTTGCATAATACCGCAAATTATTCAAGGCCTCCATATTGTATATAGCGCCCATATACCTAATCTTATCAGAATTATACTTTTCCATTAAATAATGGGCGTATTTGTTATTTACAGAACCTACTATTAAAAGTGGGTCCGAAGTATTGCTTGCCATATAACCCTTTATAATAGTTTCTATGTTATTTTCTGGCTCAAACCTTGCAATTAATAAATAATAGGATTGTGGCACTACATTATAAGAAATAAGGGTGTTAAAAACAGGTGTCTCAAAGGAATATGCCGCATAGGGAATAAAATTGGACTCAACCTGGTACTTTTTTTCTAAATAAGACTGAATACCTATGGAATCAGCTACCAATTTATTGCTTGATTTGATGGCAAGCCATTCCGCAAATTTTAAAAACAATTTTACAGGAAAACTATATTTAGCACGTTTCCATTCAAGCCCATCCATATTGGTTATAATTAAGCTTTTGCGAGGCAACAAAAACCACCAGATAGAACTGCTTGTATAACCTAACTGAATAATAGCATCGAAGCTACGCTTTCGGCTATCCATTATACAGTTAAAATCGTAAATAAACTGTCCAAATGTGCCTACTTTGTCTTCCAAATCTTTGCAGGCAATTATATTTACCCCTTTAAAACTCTCTTTATTGTAAGGATGAGATGATGAGTTATATACCCAAACCTCATGCCCACGCTCCACCAATTGCACTGAAAGATACTCAGCCAACTGCTCAAACCCTCCATAATTATTAGGGATACCCCTAGTACCTAAAATTGCTACTTTCATTCTGAAATTTCACTATAAAGCAATGCTATTTTATCCTTTTTACAAAACCTTTGATAAAAAATGAGTAATAGTTTTAGTAAATAAGATAAGGCAAATGCACCTCTTTCATTTCCTTTTTTCTATCAAAATCAATCATTTTTCAAAACTTTTTTATATGCTGCTAAAGTTTGTTCAGCCGCTCTTTCCCAAGTATATTCATTAAATACCTTCTCCTGCAAAGCACTATTTACAGGGTTTCGCAAAGCCAATTCTACTGCTGCTGCTATCGAATCTGGATTTTCAGGCTCGCAATAATAGGCCAAATCTCCAAAATATTCGCGTACATCGCCTTTATCAGCAATTACAATATTACAACCCATAGCAGCCGCTTCCATGGTTGACAATCCAGCCGTTTCAAACCAACTTGGCAATACATGTACTTTAGCTCTTTTGTAATAAGCCGTAAGTTCTGTTTGGGTAATAAATGGAACAAACTCAATTGTTGAACCAGCTTCTTCTTTACATGCATTTACATACGACTTTTGATTTACAGATAAATTCCCAATCAGTTTAAGGGCGGTTTTTTTTGAATTGGCTGCTTTTATTAAGTTTAATTGATTTTTACGACCTTCTATCCTTCCAACACATAATACCAAATCTTCTTTCTTAGTATCCAATAAATTTGGAGCCGAAAAAATTGATTTATCAATTGCATAGGTTACAATTTGCTTAGGACAAACAATTTCAAAGTCTTTAACAACTCTTTTATATTCACTATTTGAATTAGGCAAAATACAAGCGGCATTCTTCAACAAATACTTTATTGAAGATTTATGCCCCATTATAAAATAGTACAAAGTACTTACTTTCTCTCCTTTGAATAGAAATTTAACCAGTGTTTTTAAGTATTCTATTTGATTACTAGTCAAAATTTTACTTAACAATCCAATTAGGTCTTTTCTGTGGTATTTATCATATTCACTATAATCAACATATACAGTTGAAATTACATAAGGCACCTTACATTTTAGGGCGTGTCCCAGTAAATCTTCGCAGGTTATTACATTAAAGAAATGTAACAAATGATAAGAGTCGTATTTAATAGTTTGAGTAGAAAGAAAAATATCAACCTCTACTCCGAGTTTCGCAAGAAACTTGGCTGTATTTAATATTTGTGTAGTATCTCCGCCTGGGTCGGAGTATAAATTGGGACGAGCAATAAAAGCAACCTTCAAGAAATAACGTTTTACGGGTGCAATATAGTATTTTCAGTATTACTCTAAATGAACAGGTAAAAAGTTTGACAAAAATATCAAGTAAGTAGGTAAAATTAAAGCATTAGTTCGCTTTCTTTCTGCTTCACATCAAACTGTTTAAAAACACTTGAAAAGGCCAACAACCAAATTACGTACTCTACCGCGCTGGTAATATAACTGCCTGTAAACTGATAGACAAAAACGAAAACAAACAATAGAGTGCGGTAATAATTCTGAAGTACTTTAGTTTTAAAGAAAAAATAAAAAATGAGCCCAAAGCGGAGTAAAAGACCAAAAACACCAAAAATAGCCAATGTTTCGGCTACCGCATTTGGGATGCGAATTACCTCTAAATCGCCCCAATAGTTAAAATAGCGCTTTACAATATCATAAGCTAATACTTTTATTTGTCCCAAACCAGAACCGAACCAAATACTCCTTTCTTTTGCTATCATCCATGCTATTTCAAAAGAATCTGTAGTTCTGCCATTGGCAGAAGTATCAACTCCTGAAATAATATTATTTATTCTAATCATCAATACATTATTAGGAAAAAAAATAACTAAAATAAGAATGACTACCGCAAATAAGGCTAAGGAGAAAAACAGTATATTGAAGAAGTTTTTTTTATAAAATATTTTTTTATAGTGTATAATATATAAGGTAATAAAACTTATAATAATGGCTCCTATAACTCCAATAGATAAAGATAGAATAAGCGGAATAAATACTAGGATAAGCGTTGGAAATGCCGGTTTTGTATTATTTTGTAAAAATATTTTAACAAAATAATACAAGGCCACTGGAGCAAAAATTTGCGCATAATAAGCTGCTTCAAAGGTTAATAATGATAGGCGGTGAAAACCATCTACCGATTCAGTAAATTTATTTTTATACCACAAAAGTTCTTTAAAGCTAGTAAAATAAACAACACAAGCTATGAGGGTAAATATAAAATTAAGTATGAGCAACTCCTTATAAAGGCTTTCTAAACGATTATAATGATGAATAAAATAATTAAAACAAGCCGCAAAAATATACGTGCTCAAAAACAACAAATTAGAGATTATAAATGGCTGCCATTCCACTCCATTCACAATATGAATAATATCAAAAGGAATAACCAGTATAAAAAACGGGTACAATACAGGTTGTTTTCGTTTTGCTAAAAGCCATAAATAAAAAAAAGGAGTCAATAAATTGGTATATAATAAACCGCCTGCTAAACCAGCATTATTGAAAAAAAAATACAAATATGCCAACCAATTGTATTTGTTAAACTTAATTCTGCTCATTGCTTTTTAACATAAAATTTTTAATCATACCAGCTGCTTTGCTATAATACACCCAATTAAATGTAACTATAGCCAAAAAAGATATAAGCAGACTTACCCAAAAAGTATTTGAAAACACCAATCCTACTATGAATAGTGCTGGCAATATTGGATAAATACACTCCAATATATGGTATTCTTTTAAAATCAACCTATTAAACAAGTAATATTGAAAAGGGATATTTAAAATGGTAGTAACTATTAATGCCCATAATAAACCCTCCATACCAAAATAAATATAGGAAAAATACATTGACACGATATGTGAACTCCTTAATATAATCTCAAACAAAGAATTTACGCGCACAAACTGGCTGCCATTTAAGAAATAATAGGGCACAATAATTAATAATATAACCGAAGCAAAAGCCAAATATAGTTTTATATAGTGGTAAGATTGCGTAAATATAGCTTCTCCCAACCACCATTTAAATATAAAACCACCAAACACCAACAATACAATTATAACCAACCAACCCAAGCCAGCAATTAAAAACCTGGCTAAATAATACACTTCATTAGACCCCTTCTTTAATGCCTCGTTAGCAGAAACTTTAGGAAAAACAAATGCGCCAAATGTAAGTAAAACATTGTGAATTTGGCTACCTACCAAAGCTGCAATGGAATAATAACCCAGTTTTTTCAAATCAGACAATTGCCCTATTATAATTCTATCGCTCAAAAAACCCAATAGTGCAATTACTGACTGTAACCAATACCAGCCGTTGTTTTCAAATATACCCGTAAAACTATTCTTTTTAAAGCGTGGTGTTAAACTTACTACGGGAGAGTATTTAATTACAACCACCGATTGTACCATTAAGTTAAATGCATTTACCCATAAAGTAACCTTCACTATCATCAATACATCATAACCCATCCACACCACTAAAATAGATGAACACAAAACGGAAAGCCTTGATAATATAGATAGTCTGGCAGCAATATCAAAGCGTTGTAACCCTTTAAAAACAGATAAAAAAACCATTTCCATAAACTTTAACCCTGCAGCAAAAGCAAACAAAAATAAAGTCAACATGGCCTTTTGCATATCTGTTGGCTTTATATGAAACCAATTATTGTATGCAATTACTTTAGTGCTTATAAAACCCAATATTAGGCAACATAGCAAGAGTATAATACTTAGTGACAAATTCCTGTTAAAACTACTATTTAAACGCTCAAATGCATTGGTGGCTTTGTATTTAGAAACCTCCTTTATTGTACTGTCGCCCAAGCCAAAATTTAAACCATTCATTACTTGCACAATAACGTTAATGAGCATCCACAAACCA
This sequence comes from Bacteroidota bacterium, assembly GCA_031375995.1. GTDB lineage: Bacteria > Bacteroidota > Bacteroidia > UKL13-3 > UKL13-3 > JAAFJM01. The sequence continues at coordinate 1,479 of JANMIV010000001.1, read as the reverse complement.
TATTGCTCAGACCCTAATTTGTTAATAAAAAAAGGTGTTGCCACAATCATTAATAGCGGATAAGACACCACATCGGCAAGCGTCCAAACCGAATTTTTAAAAAATTGCGATTTAAATATATGGGCAAAAGGTAAATTCAAGGCTTCGAATATATATAGAATAACGCATTTCAAATACTTTGATAAAAATGTCAGAATTATAACCACCACTTATGATTTTAAATAATATACATATATTGGCAAGCAAAAAAATGCAGTTTCTGCTGTTGTTATGACAGAACCAAATAAACAAAAGCATATAAGTATAATAACTCCTTGTTTCAACGAGGAGGAAATAATTACTACTTTTCTGGATGAATTAATCGAGAAATTAGCTACTCTGCCCTATCAATTTAATGTAGTAGTAGTTGATGATTGTTCCAACGATAATACAATTCATATATTACAAGACTACTCAGTTAAAGCAATAAATGTCCACTTTTATTCACTTTATTTAAAGTACAATGCAGGTCATCAACAAGCTATTTTTCAAGGTATTCTATTTTTAAAAAATTTACAACAAAGCCATGTAATTATAATGGATTCTGATGGGGAAGATGACCCAAATGCGATTCCATATTTATTGGAGAAATCTGATAATGACATAATTGAGGTGAAAAGAGGAAAACGAAAGGAAGGACTTATTTTCAGTGTATTGTATTTTTTCTATAAACTACTTTTTAAACTAATTACTGGTAAACAAATGAATTTTGGTAATTATTGTATGCTTAAACAAAACATTATTGAACGCATTCAACTCACTTCCTTTATACATTTTCCCGCATACTTACTCAAACAAAAAACCAAACGCACTAGTATTGTTTACAATAGAAATAAACGAATAAATGGCAAGTCGAAAATGGGCTATAAAAATTTACTTTTGCATGCCTTTAAATCGTTTATAGAATTTGGCGATGATTTATTACTTTGGTTTTTAAGGGTATTTGCATTGGTTTTTATACTATTGCTAATCACCTCTGCTAACCTTATTTACCAAAAGTTTATTGTGCATACTGCCATTCTAGGTTGGTTTAGCACTTTAGCATTAGGCTTATTAAACTTGGCCATACTTTGCTTAGGCTTCTTTATTATGGGTATTTTATTACTCAATTTAATACACCACAGAAATAAAGATTTACAAGCTATTTATACAATTGTAAGACAACCCAAAAACTAATATGACTAAATTAGAAAAAATTTCTCTCTACACCATTATTGCCATTGCCTTTATTCTTCGGTTTTATCATTTATCATTTCAAAGCCTTTGGCTTGACGAATTGCATACCATGATTGAGGCCGACCCGAAACGGTCGTTAAGTGAATTATTCAATTATTTAAAATGCTGTGACCAACATCCTCCTTTGTTTTTTCTGATAGAAAAATTCGCTTTTACTATTTTTGGCCATACTGAGTTTGTAGCCAGATTATTACCTGCATTGGC
>JANMIV010000154.1:0-3776 GCA_031375995.1 Bacteroidota bacterium | reverse complement strand
CCATTCAATTTTTCCATTTTCAACTTTTCCTTTTTGTAAAATATCAACAAATGCTCCTTGTTCTCCGTTATTAAATTTAGTAACCTTATATTTATATAGTTCAACCAAATCCATGTTATTATCAACAAAATGCGGAGTAATTGCAAAATTATAACTTGTAAAATTTGATTTCTTGCTTGGATACCAAATCATGTCAGGTTTAAAATATTCATTGTTTATTTGTTCATATAAAAAGTAATGAGATATAAAAGATGATATTCTATAATCATTATCTAAAAAGTAAGCACCCAATTTATTGTGAAGGTATTTAATTGACGTTTGCTTGTGATTTTCATAAATGTTTATTCGCCTTGAAAGTTTTTCATGCCATTCCTTATTATTCTGTTTTGGGAATTCACCCAAAATAGAACCCTCTGTTTCAAATACTAAATTACAAACTTGGTATTCAACGTTTTCTTTTATTTTCCACTTTCCTACAAATAATGTTTGACCAGGTTGAGCATTATCTTTTGATTCTCTCATTGCAGAATCTTGATCAATTGCACCATAAAAGACTGGATTCTCTTTAATATTTGCTCTTCCAATTGAAACAAATTCGCTTTTTTTACAATATGAAAATGTATCTATATTAGAAATATCCTCTAGTTCTTCATTTACAATTCTTGCTCTATAAATATCTAAATTATCACTTGAATTATTAAATGTTATCATCATTGGAGGATGAATATTTAAGGTATTTACAAATAAATTTTTTATTGAATTGTAATCATTTAGATTATTTGAAATTATTTCTTCTTCAAATTTGTTTAATGAATTTTGGTAAAACTCTATATCAGGAATTTCTTCATTTTTCAAATAAGGTAATTTTGCTTTATTTTTCATTTATTGAACTTTGCAATTTTTTTTATTATAAAATATCGAATTGTTATTGACCTTGAAAAGGTCATATGTTTATAGCAATTTTTGATTTTTCGTTTGTACGACCCCGATGGGGTCGAATGTTGGTTATCTCTATTTCTTTCTATAAACATTTGATACCCTCGGCATCAATCAAATAAAACATTCATTCACTATTCAAAACTCATAATCCCTTACACTTTCAAAAACCCTAATTCATAAACCAATCAGGTATCTCACTTACAATTGGTAAAGCATCATAGCTTGCTCCCGCCCCAATTAAGTAAGCGATATTTTTCTCATTTGCCATTTTCAAATATAAATTAACCATCATTGCCATTAAAGCTTATTGTAAACAATTATTACCCTGTCGGTAACTCACAATAACATTGATTTAACATTAAATAGTAGGCTTGCGTTAAAAAACTGAAAATAAGTGGCTTAAAAACAGGAATAATAGAACCTATGACCTGTAAACAGCTTTATTTATTAACAAAGCGCATAAAAACTTTATCAATTGCGCTGATAGGCTTATTTTGCGAGGCTAAAATATATAAGTTTTGACGTTAATTAAATCAATTTCAGGCATTAGAGGTACAATTGGGGGGCGAAGCGGCAACGCATTAACTCCAATTGACGTGGTAAAATTTACCGCAGCCTTTGGTAGCATGATAAAAAAAGACACTGTTTCATGCAAAATTGTAGTGGGTAGAGATGCCCGCTTAAGTGGCGATATGGTAAACCGTTTGGTTTGTGCCACCCTTTCTGGTTTAGGTATAGAAGTAGTAGACTTAGGACTAAGCACCACTCCTACCGTTGAAATGGCGGTAGTAATAGAAAAAGCAGATGGTGGTATTATATTAACAGCAAGCCATAACCCAAAACAATGGAATGCTTTAAAACTACTGAACAGCAAAGGCGAGTTTATTTCAGACGAATTTGGCAAACAAATGCTGCACATAGCAGAAAACGAGGCCATTGAGTTTGCCGAAGTGGACAAGCTAGGAAAAATAAGCGAAAAGAAGGACTATATTCAAAAGCATATTGAGGAAATTTTAAAATTGGACTTAGTGGATATTGAAGCCATTAAAGCCAAAAAATTTAAAATAGTAGTTGATGCTGTAAACTCTACTGGAGGTATAGCAGTGCCTATGCTATTGCGTGCCTTAGGCGTGGACGACATTATAGAAATATTTTGCACCCCCGATGGAAAGTTTCCGCACAATCCAGAACCATTGCCAGAAAACTTAACAGCCATTTCCAATGAAGTAATACGCCAAAATGCTGATTTAGGCATTGTGGTAGATCCAGATGTAGATAGATTGGCTTTGGTAAATGAAGATGGCAGTATGTTTGGCGAAGAATATACTTTAGTAGCCGTAGCAGATTACGTACTAAAAAATGTAAGCAGCGATAATTTAAAACGCAATGGATTTGTAAAAAATACCGTTTCTAATTTATCGTCAACCCGTGCTTTGCGCGATGTAACAGAAAAACACAAAGGTAAATACAATGCCAGTGCTGTAGGCGAGGTAAATGTAGTAACCATGATGAAGGAAACCAAAGCCGTAATAGGTGGAGAAGGTAATGGAGGTATTATTTTCCCAGAATTGCATTATGGCCGCGATGCCATGGTGGGTATAGCCTTATTCCTATCTCATTTGGCTAAAAGCGATAAATTATGCTCTATTTTGCGTTCAAGCTACCCTGATTATACTATTGCTAAAAAGAAAATAGATTTAGACTCTACCATCAATATAGATGAGCTATTAACAGGTATCAAAGAAAAATACAAAAAGCAGCCTATTAATCTTACGGATGGCGTAAAAATAGAATTTGACAACGAATGGGTTCACCTACGTAGAAGCAATACAGAGCCTATTATACGTATTTATTCAGAAAGCAAAAGTGAAGCCACCGCTAACCACTTGGCCGAAAAAATAATTATGGATATGAAACAAATTATTAAAGGCTAAACTAGTGCCTCTAGCCTCTGGCTGCTAGCTACTAGCGAAAAACAAATTTTTAAAAATATAATTCTAGTTGCCAGCTGCCAGAAGCTAACAGCTAGAAGCAAAAAACATAAACAAATGCAGTGTGGAATAGTAGGCTTACCCAATGTAGGCAAATCAACTTTATTTAATTGCCTGAGCAATGCCAAAGCGCAAGCCGCTAATTTTCCTTTTTGTACCATAGAGCCCAACGTAGGTGTCATTACCGTGCCAGATGAGCGTTTAAACGTGTTAGAAGGCTTGGTTAAACCCAACAAAGTAGTACCTACCAATATAGAAATAGTAGATATTGCAGGTTTGGTAAAAGGAGCAAGTAAAGGAGAAGGTTTAGGCAACCAATTCTTAGCCAATATTCGCCAAACAGACGCCATTATTCATGTTTTGCGTTGCTTTGAAGATGAAAACATCATTCACGTAGATGGCTCCGTAAATCCATTGCGCGATAAAGAAATAATTGATACCGAACTGCAATTAAAAGACTTAGACTCGGTAGAGAAAAAACTGCAAAAAGTAAGCAGAGCCGCCAAAACTGGCGATAAGGATATGCTAAAAGTAGAGGCTACCTTACTTAAATACAAAACCCATTTAGACGATGGAAAATCGGCCAGAACCTTAGAAGTGACAGAAAACGAAAAGGAACATGTAGAAGATTTGTGTTTACTTACCGCGAAACCGGTAATGTACGTTTGCAATGTAGATGAAGCTTCTGTTGTAAATGGAAATAAATTTGTAGAACAAGTACGTGAAGCAGTTAAGGCCGAAAACGCAGAAGTTTTAATTATAAGTGCTGCTATTGAAAGCGAAATTTCAGGTTTAGATAGCTACGAAGATAGAATAGCCTTTTTAAACGATTTAGGCTTAACCGAA
>JANMIV010000532.1:0-4559 GCA_031375995.1 Bacteroidota bacterium | reverse complement strand
ATTATGATAAATACCAAATTAGGGTAAGTGACACAGATGTTCCAATCCTTATTTATGAAAATAAAATGGACAATGGATTAGGTCGTGATTCTTATGCTAGTGGAATTTATTGCCAAAAAACATATCGTACACATATTAAAGATAATACGCTAAATGGATTTTTAAATGGCATTACAACAGTTAATACCTATGGAATACACATTGCTTCGAATACTATAAAAAGCAATACTAGTATTGGTATTAACCTTAATGAATCATATGAAAGTGTAGTATCATGTAACAATATAAATGGTATGAAAACTGATCGATTTAACAGATATGGAATTTGGGACGATTTAGGTAATGGATCATCTTCTATCTTCGCCAATTGTATCTTTAATATGAATACATCTATTTACTTACAAGCAGCTTCTTTTGGTTATAGATTGCCAGCGGTATATAATAACTATATGTATAATTATGATATTACTGGTTTATTTAACTTAGATTATGTTGGTGCATTAGGAAATCCTGGTGGTGCTACTGATGCAGGTAGAAATACTTTTATGAGTAATAATGGTGCTGTGGGTACTTTGGATATTAATTCCAATCCTACTATTAGTGAAGATGGTAACTTTGGTGTGCAATATACCGTTGGAACATTTACTAACACACCTCCAGATCAGTTCTATTCTACTGCAGCTTGTGGACAACAAATTTCAAATACATATCCTAAAAATCAACTTGACAAATACAATACTTGTGATGTTTATTATTTAGAGAGATGGGTTTATAAAACCAGCAATGGCTTATACATGCTACGTGAAAGCAACACTGAGATTACGGCTAGTTTAATTAATCAATCACTTGATAAAAAAGAAACAGAAGTACTCGGACAAGTAAGTGCGCAGATGATAAAGGGTAATAATTCATTTACCAATGGAGCGCAAGCTATTTTGGACTCAAAAATGGATAAAAACCTAGCTGCTAGAATTATAGTAAGTAATTGTATTGCCATTAAAAATACACAAATGGCTACTAATTATTTGGCTAATTCTGCTTTGGCTGGAATTAACTCTGATTTGAGAAAAATTCTTGAAATTACCATTGCACTTGCTCAAAAACCAGCATTAACAATTCAACAACGCAATACACTAACTAGTATTGACAACTTGAATAATGAGTATAGCCCAATAGCAAGAGATATAGTACATGCAAATGGAGGAGAATATGATTATAAATTCAAAAAAATCACTCCACCTCAAGCTGAAACTAAAAATACTGCTACGGTTATTTCTAAGTTAAGCAACAATCTTTCTATTTATCCAATTCCTGCTTCGCAAGAAATTAGTGTAACACATAATGTGAAAGACGCTATAGTGAAAGGATTGAAAATAGTTACTTCTACAGGTAAAGAAATTACCTCATTCAAATACACCGTTCAATCAGGTGTGGTTACAATAGATATTTCGTCACTTGCAAGCGGAGTTTATTCAGTTATTATTGAGACTGATAACGACTCACAAGCTTCTATGACTGGAAGATTTATTAAAATTCAATAATTGATTAAATAAAAGAAACTACCCTTAAAAAGGTAGTTTCCTTTATTCTCATTTAACAAAAAAGTCGAAGTATTTTCTAATACTTCGACTTTTTTTATTTGTATAGTACTATTTTAGTTAAACAATCCAGCAATAAAATAAGCACTTGCTGCTGCTGTCGCCCCTATTCCTAAAACTTTTAGCGCTCCTATTAATGGGGGTTGTCCAATGATTTTTGTTTTAAAATATCCAAAAATAAATAAACTCATTGCTGTAATAACACAACTATAAAACAGCGCTGTATTTGTACTTAAACCAAAAACAGGAAAATAAGCTGATAAGGGAACAATCCCTCCAACAATATAAGCCAATCCAATAGCTGCTGCACTATTTCTAGCTGCATTTATATTGGGTTTTTCCAAGCCCAATTCAAATTTCATCATAAAATCTACCCAACGGTCTTTATCCTTTGCTAGGTCTTCCACAATAATATTTTGATGCTCAATACTGAGTCCATAGTCAGCAAAAACTTCTGCCACCTCTTGTTTTTCTCTTTCTGGATAGTGATCTACTTCGTAGTATTCCCTTTTTAACTCACTTTTATAATGGTCAATTTCTGTTTTTCCTGCCAAATAGCCACCCAAACCCATTGCTATGCTTCCTGCCACAATTTCGGCTAAACCAGCAGTAACAATTACATTATTGCTTATAGCAGCACCGCTTAATCCGGCCGTAAGAGCAAATGGTACGGTAAGTCCATCGCTCATTCCAATTACAATATCTCTTACTAATTGGCTTCCTTCAAAGTGTTTTTCTTCATGCATAGCAAAGTAGGTATTCTAAAATAGTTTAGGTTGATCCGTTTTAGGTATTACTTTTTTCAATTTAGGCAATGGTGGTTTGCTAGGCTTCTCTTCTTCCTCATCATCTTCAAGCAATTTTTTTACCAACTCTTGCTCCTCTTTTATAAAGTCATCATTAAATAACTCTGGTTGATTTGACACCACTTTCTCTTCCTCTTGCTTCTCCTCTATTGGGTCATGCTGTCCCTCTGGCATTTCAATAGCTATAATCTCTGTACCTCCCAATTTATTTCCAATGGCTTTCCACCCCTTTACATCGATAAAATCGGCTAAATTGATGGTTTCTGCAATAGCATCCTTTTTGTTCTTACCTGTTAATACAGTGATTAAGGGTGATTTTAAGTCGCTCGCTATTATGCAAGTATTTTTATCTCCTTCACTTATAAATAAAAATTTAGAGTTGATTGTTTTTGTTTCTATTAAAAACCGCTTTACATAATAGGTTTTTTGTTTGAAATCATGGTAAACCACGCTTAAAGGCTTGTCATTATAAAACTTATTAATGTGTAATACCTGTGGTGCATCATAGTGATTGGTAAGTTCAAAATTGGTCAATTCATAATTCCCATCTCTATACATCACCAATATGAGATCGTCATTTAAAAAACTACCGATATATTTTCCTCTTCCATCACTATTTAAACGACCTATAACATCATCATACCAAATCTCACGTCCGCCAATGGTGCTAATTCCTTTTGTTTTTTGCTTAATGGATTTTACTAAGTACTTAGATAATGTGTTCCCTTGCACTCCTCTGCCTTTAATAGCCTGTTCTGCAAAATCGTAGTCAAAAGCCAATTTACGGGCATGACTAAGCGGACTTAGGGTTACACTTACTACCTCCGCTTCGCTATTTACATTGGCCGAAAAGTACAATACCTTTGAGTTGGCAGTTCCCAATGTTAAATCATACTCCTTGTCCCTAGTAATTCCTGTTACATTGAACCTTTTTGCATAACTTATTTTTGTTTTACCGTCAATGTATATCATATTATAGGTCATACGCTCATCATTTTTCTTAAATACATAAGCATATAAAATATCTTTTCCCATAAATGCTTTATCCTGCACTTTGCTCACTTGCATTTTGCCATCTCGTCTAAATACAATAATGTCATCTAAATCTGAGCAATCACAAATGTATTCGTCCTTTTTCAATCCAGTGCCAACAAACCCTTCGGTCCTATTGATATATAATTTTTGATTAGCGATGGCTACTGTTTTGGAGTCAATTATATCAAAAGTCTTAATTTCACTTTTCCGCTCACGCCCTTTGCCATATTTTTTCAATAAATTTTCAAAATACTTTACCGCATATCCACGAATGTTTTCTATATCATTCTTTACCTGTTCTAACTCTGCTTGTATTCGTGCTATGTAGTCATCGGCTTTAAAACCATCATATTTTGAAATACGTTTAATTCGAATTTCAGTTAGTTTGAGAATATCATCTTCGTTTATTTCACGTATGAATTGCTTTTTGAACTTATTCATACCTCGCCAAATGGTATCAATTACATCTTCAAAAGTTTCACACTCTTCTATATCTCGGTATATTCTATTTTCGATGAATATTTTTTCAAGTGAAGCGTAATGCCAATTTTCTTCTAATTCTCCTTTTCTTATTTCTAATTCACGTCTGAGTAATTCTAATGTCTTTTCTGTACTTATCTTCAACAACTCATTTACTGGCATAAAATGAGGCTTGTCGTCAATAATTACGCACGTATTGGGTGAAATAGAAACTTCACAATCGGTAAAAGCATATAGGGCATCAATGGTTATATCTGGAGAAACCCCAGGAGCTAACTGTATCTCTATTTCTACATCTTTGGCAGTATTATCTATTACCTTTTTTATTTTTATTTTATTGGCATCGTTGGCTTTAATGATACTATCAATCAAACTGGTAGTAGTAGTTCCAAAAGGAATATCTTTAATTAATAGCGTCTTTTTATCAAATTCCTCAATTTTTGCCCTACAACGTATTTTACCCCCTTTTTGTCCTTGGTTATAATTTACCGTATCTATATAACCACCTGTTGGAAAATCAGGCACTAAATCAAATTTTTTACCTTTTAAGTAATCAATGGAAGCATTTATTAATTCAATAAAATTATGTGGTAATACTTTGGTAGCTAAACCAACTGCAATACCTTCTACTCCTTGCGCC
>JANMIV010000153.1:0-5280 GCA_031375995.1 Bacteroidota bacterium | reverse complement strand
AAGCGTTTTTTTATGGGTAAAATAGTGATTGCTTACCAAGGCAATTATCAGTAAAAGGAAAAATTGATGTTCACTTCTTTCCAATGGGAAATCTACAAAGCCAATAAAAACATAACCAGTAAGCGTCATAAGCAATCCTGCATGAAATACTTTTGCCTTTATTGCTTGCGCAGCCAATATATTTTTAAAACAATAATATAAACCTAAAGCAAAAATGCCAATATATGTAATGAGTGCCAATAGCCCCATTTCACTCCAAACCCATAAAAAATCATTGTGAGGTCTTTGGAAAGTAGTATATCCATCGCTAATCAAGTAATTGGTTTGCATAAAATTTTGCAGGCCATATTTAGGGAAAAATATTTGCCAATTACCAGCACCAACCCCACTTAAGGGATGTTCTTTTATTATTTGCCAAGTATTTGACCACAGTAAAATGCGCTCTTTAATGGTATCGTTATTACTTAGTAACGGTAGTTTTTCTTTGGCCACAAATGCTACCAAAAGAACAAAAAATGCCATGCCTGAAAGAATAAGCACCTTATACATTCTTTTAACAGATAAATTAGTGAACAGGACAATAGCACTTATGCCAATACCAAGTAATATAGCCAATAACACCGCCTTGGTTTGCACAAATAGAAGAAGTATAAGTGCTGTAATGGATAATAGTATGCCCAATAATTGCCAAAACTTTCGCTCATATACGCATATATATATTAAGAAAGGAAAGCACAAAAAAACGATAGAAGAGAAGAGGTTCTTATGTCCGAATAGTCCGTTTATTTCATATATGTTTTTGCCCGCTAGTAGCCACAAATTGCCTTTTTTTAGTATTTCGTATATTTGATAGCCACAAGCCAATAACAAAAATATCAATACCGCTCGGCTAATTGTTTTTATGTTGATGAACTCCAGAGTAAGCAATGCATAAAGTGTAGTAAATACCAATAATGACAATGAAAACTTACAAGAAGTATAATAAGCCTCTGCACTGTTAAAAGCATAAAGTATTGAAAAAGAGCTTAACAGCAACAGGGCAAACAAGCCAATATGTATGGGGTTGAAATAAAAGGTGTTTTTCTTGAGCAATACCATAGCAAAAGTGCCAATTACTACAAATACACTAAAGTACAATTGACGAGGCAACATAGTAGTATCTAGCACCAAAGACCACTGAACAAGAGGGATGCAGGCTATGCAAATAAAAAGGAGTGGTTTAAAAATCTTAGTTAACATATTTATTACTTTACCAATACAGGTATTTGATTGATAGAATAAGTGGAGTCGTTTATATTAATACTTGCTAAGTCGTATTCATTGCACGAACAGCATCCTTTTCCTTCTTTGGTAAGTGTTTTCTGTAAGTTATTTATTTTAACAAACCGAGTCATTGATTGATTACTTACATATAAGTTTATGCTCAAATCTACCCCACTAAAAACATTGGTATTTGATACATTTAAAAAGGTATCACTAGGTTTTTTTAATAGCTTTTCATTTTCGGTTGCAAACAAGAAAAGGGTGTCTAATTCACTTGCTTGAAAATAATTGCTTGTGGTGTCGAAACGAATAATAGAAGCGTTAATATAAGGAATTTCTTGAAGAGGAGGGCATGGAGCGCATGAGACCCCAGCACAGCAAGACTTGATAATGCATACACAAGCCAATAAACCAAGCGTGAAAATTGCTTTCATAAGGATGTAAATATAAAGTTTAGTATTTACACAACAATCATTTTACTGCTTTGCCAAAAATAGTGAGGGTAATTTCAACTATTTTTGCTCGTTTCTCGCCCCTTATTTTCCAAATAATGCCTATAAAATCTCCCAAAAAGGCATTTGTGCACTTCAATTGGCATTTACCAGAAGAAATACAAATTTTAACTTATAAACCGATATAGCCTTACTCAAATGCGACATTGTTAATTTCTTTAGTGTAGAATGTGAATATAAAAAAGCTTCATTTTTCAACAAAAGTGGGGGAAAGTGGAGAAAAGTGGATTTTTGTTTTTATTTTTACAGCGTTATAACAGAAAAAAATTAAGTGCTTAACCTACACGGAGAATATGAATGTAAATTAGATGCTAAAGGCAGGTTGATAATTCCTGCGGCATTGAAAAAGCAAATTCCTGCTGAGGCTAAAGAAGCGTTCTTTATAAACCGTGGATTTGAGAAGTGCTGCGTAATGTATCCAGCTAATGAGTGGGATAATATAGCAGGAGAAATAAATAAACTCAGCGATTACATTAAAAAGGAAAGAGAGTTTAAGCGTTATTTTTTACGTGGAGCAAGCAAGTTAGATATGGATACTGCAAGCAGGGTTTTGTTACCTAAACCATTGCAAGAGTATGCCAACTTAAAAGGCGACTTGGTTTTACTAGCTTATGGCAACAAAGTAGAAATATGGAGCAAAGCAGAATACGATACCATGTTAAGTGCCGAACCAGAAGACTTTAGCGCATTGGCCGAAGAAGTAATGACCAAAAGAAACAATAACACAGAACAATAACTAACACCTATCAACTAACAACTAACAACCATCAACTAACAACTACAATGTACCACAATCCAGTTATGCTAAATGAATGTATAGAAGCATTAAACATCAAACCAGATGGTGTTTATGTTGACATTACATTTGGTGGTGGTGGACACAGCAAAACAATACTGAGTAAGTTAGGAAAAAAGGGAACCTTAATTGCATTTGACCAAGATGAAGATGCCAAACGTAACCTAATAAAAGATGAGCGTTTGATTTTTATAGATCAAAATTTTGAATTCTTAAAGAACCATATACAATTTCAAGGTTTTGATAAAGTGGACGGATTGCTTGGCGATTTAGGTGTTTCGTCTCACCAGTTTGACGAAGGAGAACGTGGTTTTTCTATTCGTTTTGACGATGCGAAATTAGATATGCGGATGAGTCAAAGTCAATCATTGTCGGCTTTTGAGGTGGTGAATAACTACAGTGCGGATGACCTAGCCAATGTATTGTATAAGTATGGCGAGTTACATAGTTCCCGTAAAATGGCTGCCGATATAGTAACAGTAAGGAACGGAAAAAGCATAAGTACAGTTGGTGACTTAAAAGATGCATTGAAAAGCTTTGCACCTAAATTTAAAGATTTCAAATTTTTTGCTCAGGTGTTTCAAGCATTGCGTATGGAAGTAAACAATGAGTTACATGTACTAGAGAAAATGTTGCAACAGTGTGCCAGTATTATAAAGCCAAAAGGAACTTTGGTTATAATGAGTTACCATTCATTGGAAGATAGACTGGTAAAGAATTATATGAACAGCGGTAATTTTTTAGGCGAGTTGGACAAAGATTTTTTTGGCAATATCAATAGGCCATTTAATCCATTGAACAAAAAAGCCATTGTGGCTTCGGCTAGTGAGCAAGAGGAAAACAATAGGTCGCGCAGTGCCAAGTTAAGAGTAGCAGAAAAAGTATAAGTATAAAGTGGCAAACAAAGTAATAATAGGGGATGAGCCCGAAGTTGAAAAAGAAGAGAAGCCAGACAGCAAAATAATTGAAGGTGCTGTAAAACGCTTGTCAGACATTGACTTTAAGCTTGACGCCAATGCGCTTTTTGCACAGATGCCTTTTATTATTTTCTGTTGTTGTTTAATAGCTGTTTTAATATGGAGTAGCCACAACAACGACCAACTGAATAAAAAAATTGAAAAACTAACTAAAGAAAATAAAGAATTGCGTAACCAGTACATTATTACTTTAAGTGAAATGATGAATGCCAGTCGCCAATCAGCTATAGCTGAAAGATTGCGAAACTTTAAAATCATGGAGCAGGTAAAAGGGGATACCAATTACGTAAAAGAAGCAACAATACCACCAGTAAAAATAACCATCAAGTAATAGAAAAATGGCCATTAACGCACGCAAAGCAATACTCATAAGAACATTAACCGTTTTCGGTTTAATGTGTGTATTGGCGGGCGCTATTATTTACACCTTATACAAGTTACAGTTTGTAGAAAAAAACAAATGGCAAGCACAAGCCCGAAGCTATTCTATAAAGCAAGTAGCAGTGGAGCCTTTGCGCGGTAATATTTTTGATTGCAATGGAGCCTTATTGTCAACCTCGCTGCCTATTTACGATATGGTAATAGATGCAACAGCTCCTTCCTTTGCCAAGAAAGATACTTTTGATAAATACATAGACTCTTTAAGTATTAGCTTAAGCAATGAGTTTGAAGATAAAAGTGCCGATGACTACAAAAGATTATTGAAAAACTTACGCAAAGAAAAAGTAGGGTATTTTACACTTAAAAAACGCTTGTCGCACCAACAAATGCAGCGAGTTAAAAAATTTCCTTTGTTCCGCATAGGTCGTATAACAGGTGGTTTAATTGTAATTGATAGAAGCACACGTATAAAACCTTTTGAAACATTGGCATTTAGAACCATTGGTTTTGTAAACAGCAATTCGAAAACCTATGTGGGATTAGAGGGCTTTTACAATGATTATTTAAAAGGGAATGCTGGATTGCAATTAATGCAAAGAGTAAGCGGGGGTGTATATATTCCTATTAATAATGAGAAAAAAGTAGAAGCAGAAAATGGTTGCGATATTATTTCAACCATTGATATCAATTTACAAGATGTAGCGCAGCACTCATTGTTAAAAGTACTCCAACAAAATATGGCTATGCGTGGTACCGCTATATTAATGGAGGTAGAAACAGGCGAAATAAAAGCCATGGCTAATTTAACCCGCATGAGCGATGGTTCTTATGAAGAAAGATTCAATGATGCTGTGGGCATGCGTGTACAGCCAGGTTCTACTTTTAAGTTGGTTACCATGATGAGTTTATTGGAGAACGGTTATGTAAAACCCAATGATATAGTAAATGTGGAAGGTGGCAGAGCTATGATATACGGACAGCCAGTGGAAGACTCGCACAGCTATATGGAATTAAACATGCAACAAGCATTTGAGCAATCATCCAATGTGGCATTTGCCAAGCAAATAGTGCGTTATTACGATAGCAAACCTTCTGCACATTATGATTATTTAGACAAGATTGGTTTAAATGCAAAATTAGATTTACAGATAAATGGATCTGTTCAACCTAAGTATTTAACCCCTGGAAGTAAGTACTGGAGTAAAAGTGATTTATCAGCAGTAAGCAGAGGATATGGTATTGCATTAACTCCATTACAAATGCTCACAATTTACAATGCAGTAGCCAATAATGGAAAAATGGTAAAACCTTTATTGGTAAAGAAAATATTGAAATCAGGGAACTTAATAAA
>JANMIV010000527.1:0-7288 GCA_031375995.1 Bacteroidota bacterium | reverse complement strand
TAATAGTGAAATGGTAGCCAAATACTTGAATCAAAGTGTAGAACTTACTTTATTGGAAACAGAAAGTTTGTGTAGTAAAGCACAAGCGGAACAAATGTTGAAGAAATTTTTCGATAAATATCCATCCAAAACCATTGTTATCAAACACAGAGGCTCTTCAGCCCAAGGTGCAAAATATGCCATAGCCACTTACGAAACTGCTTCGGGTATGAAAATGCGTTTATACATTTTTATAAAGGATAACCTAGTACACGAGTTAAAAGCAGAACGAGAGTAATAAATCACAAACAAATTGGTTTGTTTTAGCGCTGGCTATAATAAAATGTATCAAATGGATGATTCTTTAGACAAAATAAAAGATTTATTACTTAACAAATCTTCGACCAAGCAGTTGGTGTTCCGAACGACCAAAAATGCTTTTAGTATGCTAAAAGAAGAGCTTAAACTGATTGAACATAAACTAGCTGCTGATATTGTGGCTATTGATAAAAATGTAGAAGTAAAATACACTGAAAAGGGTGATTTTGAAATGCACCTTAAATTTAGTGGAGACACCTTGGTATTTATGATGCACACCAATGTGTTTGACTTTGATGAGCAGCATACGCTCAGTAAATCGCGCTATGTAAAAAAAGACAAACTAAGAAAGTTTTCTGGTTTAATTCAAATATACAATTTCTTGAGCGATACCATTAAATACAACCGTGAGGCAGATGCTGGTTTTTTGGTAGCACGTATATTTATTAATAAAGAAAATCACTTTTTTGTAGAAGGCGAAAAGCCCTTTTCTTTCCTATTTAACGATTTTGAAAAGCAAGTATTCAATAATGAATTAGCCCATAAAATTATACTTGAAACCATCAACTTTACGCTCCATTTCGACCTAAAAATTCCCCCTTTTAACGAAACACAAATTATAAGTTTAGAGCAAAAGAATATGATGAGTTTTAGTAGTGGTATGCCAACTCAAAAGCAGTTGGGCTTTACTGTTTTAAAGGATGATAATGTGTACAATTACTAGGTTAATTCTGGGTTAAGAAATTAATAATTCTCTTTTTAAACCTCTCAGAAACAAGTCCAGAATCTGTAAAAATGCTTTCATACTTAATTAAATTCACTACAACATTGTTTTCCGTAGCAACAATAATAAATGGGCTTCCACACGATTTAATACTCTTGAAAAAACCAGTACTACAATTTTCGTTGTAGCCATTATCAATGGGGTAATGGTAATTATTTTTGATATTTTTTAAAAAATAATACCTTTCCTTTATTAAGTTCTTATCTGCATGAGGCGACTGAATAAGCAAGGCTATTTCAAACTTGGCACTATCCATACCTTTAAAGAATTTCTCTAACTGAAAAAAACAAAGTCCGCAAGATGCAGTACCAACGCACACATAAATACGTTTCTTCGCACTAATAAGGCTTGCACTATCTCCCTTCATAGTATAAAAAGTAGTTTTGTTAAATACTTTTTTTATATTCTGTGCATTAACAGCGTAAGTCTTACAAAAAATTACCACATAAAGTAACATGGCAATTACTCTATTACTTTTATTGAACAACTTTAAAAATAGATACATTTATTATTGGTTTTTCTTTTTTAAAATAATCTTGTTTCTTAAAAAAAAATTGTCTTAAAGTATATCCAAATGGATAAATTTTGGTATTACTCGATAAATTTATAAACCTATTATTATGCCATTGTGGTTCTCCAACCATTAGATGTTCAAAATAATTTTCTTTTGTTAAGATAAAAGAACTATCCTTATTCAATAAGTTATAATGATGATTGTAATTAGCTAAAAAAGTTTTACCAGTAAACACAAAATTACCTGTAGTATTATCTTTTTGCCAAACATCTATTAAGTTATATTCATCGTAACTTTCCTTGCCATCATTGTAAATAACTATAAACCGATTACTATCTATAGCTTTACACTTTTGCAACGTACCAGCAGTAAAAAAATGCTCTCCTACATATTTAAACAATTGGTTTATCGACTTTTTTTTAAGTTTATTAGAATCAATTTTATTTGCCAAAGGTTTATAATCTTTAACTTCTTGAATTATGTTTAAATTAGAATCATAAATGCTGAAACTATAGTCAAAATTCTGCGAAACAATTATTTTATCGTGAAAGAAAGAGATTGGTTTTACAGGAAAATGCGTCAGTTCAATACCAGTAATACGTGGCTGAATAGATTTTTCAATTTTATGCGTTAGTAAATTCATTAAACTAATTTCTGACTTAACTACTTCACGAAAAGGATTGAAATAATCATATGCTTTGGCCAAAAACAATTTATTGTTCAATAGTTTTATTTGCCTGTACTCGGAGTACTCGTTTAATTCAACCTTGACTAATAGATTTGTTTCTCTAGATAAATGAAACAATTTATTGCCAACCAGTATTACCAAATCTTTATTATTTATGTCAAAGTCAGTAATTCTTTGTCTTTCATCTAAAGTAGCATATTTTAACCCTTGAATTACATAGTATTGCTTGTTTAATACCTTTGTTATGAGATTGATTTGGGTCAGAAAAAAAGTGTCTTTATGCAGGGCATTATCATAATAACTAATATAATACACATCATCAATACTTTTAGTCCTAACCTTACCATTTAAAGCATCAACGCCTATATCATCTAGAAACAAAATAGTATCTAAAGCCACAAACTGGGTATAATGCTCAGTAGCCAATTGAGCTTTCATTTTTTTGTGGCTTAATAATAGGATTATTACAAAAAGAATATTTCTTATTTTCATCTAGAATATTAATAAAGCCTTGACAATTTTTTAAAATTATCAAGGCTATTGAAATTTAAAGGGCTACATCATCTCTTGTGATTAGAATATGTTCATCACCTCCAGAAAAATTCCAAGATAACTCATAAACTCTAATGGTTGATTCCCCTTCCACACTCACTCTTACTGTTTTTACACCAGAAGTAATGCCCGTTTCCACTTGAAGAAACGCAAATGCTTCCAACGAAACAACTTGCTGATATTGCACTTCATCAAAATCTAAAGTTAAAGCAGGTTTAAGCATGGTTCCTACTTTTGAGCAATGCCTAAAACCTGGCTCATCACAATGAACAAACCAACCAGAATGTGTTCCGTTAGCTGTAGTAATTGAACCGAAAGTTTCTTCAACATCCCTATAACCAAAAATACCCCCATTGTGTGCTTTTCTGTCCAAAACTGGGTATTTGGCATAAGATGATAAGGTCAATAGGGAAATTCCTATCATTAATAGTTTTTTTTTCATGTGTTTTGCGGTTTGTAATTCAAAACCTGCTAAAAATTTTAAGTTAATGTTTAAAAATGATTTGACTTTTTCATACTTGCATGCATACAAGTATTACTTTATTAATTTAAAATAACAATTGTTTATTCAAACTTAATAATTTTCTTTTTATAAACAATACATTTTACTTCATTATATTTGACCAATTGGTTCATTATATTTGAAGTAAAACTATGAGTACAGGAAACAACATAAAAACAATACGTCTTTTAAAAAATTTCACTCAAAAACATGTTGCTAGTCAACTGGGAATTAGCGAGAGGTGGCTAAGTGAGATTGAAAACGAAAAGGTAGAAATAAGCAATGAATATTTACAAAGATTATCGACTGCATTCAATATGAGTGCTGATGAAATTATGCATTTTCACGAAAAACAAATTTTTAATAATACTGGTAATAATAGTATATTCGGTTATAATAATAATTATCAAAATGAATCTGTAGAAAAAATAGAATTGCTTTATAATAAATTGTTAGCAGAAAAAGATAAAACAATTAAACTAATGCAAGAAATTATTGATAATTACAAAAAAAATAAATAATATTAAGTTAAAAAGGAACTTCGAAATACTAAATATTGGCAGTAATGTAACCAACGCAAAAGCAGTTGGGCTTTACTGTTTTAAAGGATGATAATGTGCACAATTACTAAATAAGTAATTGCACACATTATTGGGTTTAAACCATCTCTTCATCTTCTACTTCAGCAAATATATAATCTTTTTCTATTCGTAAGTTATTAATAATAAAATTTTGGCGATCCATGGTGTTTTTACCCATGTAATATTCCAATAATTTTTGAATAGTAGTTTCTTGGTTCAATAATACTGGTTTTAAACGAATGTCCTTGCCAATAAACATACCAAACTCATCAGGGCTAATTTCTCCAAGTCCTTTAAATCGGGTAATTTCAGGCTTCCCTTTTAGGTCGTGTATGGCACGTTGTTTTTCTTCTTCGCTATAGCAATAAATGGTTTTTTGCTTATTTCTTACCCTAAACAGCGGTGTTTCTAAAATATATAAATGTCCATTTTTTACCAAGTCAGGAAAAAACTGTAAAAAGAAGGTCATTATTAATAGGCGTATATGCATACCATCCACATCGGCATCGGTTGATATTACAATTTGGTTATATCGTAAGTCGTCAATGCTTTCCTCTATATTCAGTGCATGTTGAAGCAAGTTAAACTCTTCATTCTCGTACACAATTTTCTTGGTCAGTCCATAACTGTTTAAAGGCTTACCACGCAAACTAAATACGGCTTGTAACTCTACGTTTCTGCTTTTGGTAATACTTCCACTTGCACTATCTCCCTCGGTAATAAATAGGGTGGTATCAAATCTTTTATCGGTAGTATTGTCGTTGTAGTGAATGCGGCAATCGCGTAATTTTTTATTGTGTAAATTGGCTTTTTTAGCACGTTCATTGGCCAATTTTCTTACTCCAGCTATTTCTTTACGCTCACGTTCGCTTTGTAAAATACGTTTTTGTAAAGCTTCAGCCGTTTCTTTATTTTTATGTAAATAATTATCTAGCTCTTTTTTTACATAGTCAACAATAAATTGCTTTAAACTTGGCCCATCTGGATAAATGGCTGTACTACCTAGTTTGGTCTTAGTTTGGCTTTCAAAAACGGGTTCTTGTATGCGCACACTTACTGCGGCTACTATACTTTGGCGCATATCTGCCAAGTCAAATTCTTTGCCATAAAACTCTCGTAATGTTTTGGCATAAGCTTCTTTAAAGTAGTTTAAGTGCGTTCCACCCATGGTAGTATGCTGCCCGTTTACAAACGAGTAGTACTCTTCGCCATACTGATTTTCATGGGTAAAGGCAATTTCTATATCCTCTGACTTTATGTGTATTATTGGATAACGCAACTCCTCTTCGTTGGTTTTACGCTTTAATAAATCCAATAAACCGTTTTTTGAGAAATATTTTTCTCCATTGAAATTTATGGTTAAACCTGCGTTTAAGTAGGTATAATTCCATATTTGATTAACTATAAATTCATTGATATAATGGTAGTTTCTAAAAATGGTTTCATCGGCAACAAAAGTTATACTGGTTCCATCTGGCTCCATGGTATCGGCAATTTTATGGTCTTTTACCAATTGCCCTTTTTCAAACTCAGCTATTTTACTTTGCCCTTGCCTATATGATTGTACTTTGAAGGAGGCAGAAAGTGCGTTTACTGCTTTTGTTCCTACGCCATTCAATCCTACTGATTTTTTAAATGCACCACTATCATATTTACCACCTGTATTAATTTGGCTTACACACTCTATTACTTTGCCTAAAGGAATACCACGGCCAAAATCGCGAACTGTTACTTTGTTGTCATCAATTTTTATATCAATAGTACGCCCATTACCCATTACAAACTCATCAATGGAGTTGTCAATAATTTCTTTTAGCAATACATATATACCATCATCTAAGGAACTTCCATCGCCCAACTTTCCAATATACATACCCGGACGCAAACGTATGTGTTCTCGCCAATCAAGGGAGCGAATGGAATCTTCGGTATATTTAACTTCTTCAGCCATTTTTATCAATTTAGAAAGGCAAAAATAGGTGAGTTATGCCGCTATTTTTACTAATTTTATCAACCAAATATGGTTGTTTTTGAATACTAATAATCACTTTATTACATTTGGATAACATACTTACAAATTTTTGCAAAACACTACTAGTCAAGAATATACTGTTAGTGCCATAAATTATACAATCCACATACTGGGTTGATTAATAAATAAATTGACTAGTGCCAGATGGGGTATTCAATTATATATTAGCGGCATATAATATCTCAAATATAATGGCTTTATTAACCTTATTGGTAGATGATGACAAACTATCCTTGCATTTAACACGTGGTATTATGCAAAGGCATCATTTAAGTTCACATTTCGAAACTGCTAGCAATGGCAAGGAGGCCCTATTATACCTGCAACATGTAATTGCTCAAAAGAAACAATTACCTGATATGATTGTGCTAGACTTGAACATGGAAGGTGGCAATGGATGGGAATTTTTGGAAGAATACAAGGCTATCATTCACCAAATAAATAAGCCTATTCCTATTTTTGTTTTATCCTCATTTTTGTATAATGTAGAATACGCTAGAATAAAAGAAAATAAACTAGTTAGGGCTTTCTTTTCTAAACCTTTGGTAAAATCAGATATTGCAGAGATACAGGATATACTCGCAAAACCAAAAGTAATCATCGATTTGTCATGAAATTGCCTTTGCACTTGCTGAACTAAAATAATTGTTAAAATTTTTTAAGTTTGTAGCACCAATAGCCAACATGAAATTATTAAAAAATAGCATTCCCCTCATTTTACTAGCACTTATTTTTTCGCCACAACTGGTTTTTGGGCAAGATTTAATTGTGTTGAAATCAAAAGACAGTATTAATTGTAAAGTACTAAAAAGTGATGATGCTCAATTTGTAGAAATTGCCACTAATAAAAACGATTCTATCAGTTTAAGTAAAATAAAAGTATCTGATATTGATGTGATTGAAAAAGATTTTTATTCATTAAGAGCAAAACCGAATATAGCCTGCAATGATACCATTATTGCTAAAGATGGTGATACCATTATTTGTAAAATACTATTGGATAAGCAGGATTGGTATATTAACTATGAATTACCCAATAAATCAAAACAAAATATTGGTTATGCAAGTATTCAAAAATTGGTAAAATGCAATGGCATGGTACAATGGTTCTTCTTTTCGTTATAAAATGATCAAATTTACAGTTTCATAGCAATAGGAATATTAACAAATAACAGTTTTAACAGAATCAACGAAGCGTGAGAACGATTTAGAAATATGCATTAAATTTTAAATATTTACTTGAGCAATTTTTTAAATGAATAACTGTGACGTAAAAATGCAGTCAGATATGGGTCAGCAGATAATATGAAGCCATAAAACTTTTGCCTGCTCCATGCC
>JANMIV010000521.1:0-1165 GCA_031375995.1 Bacteroidota bacterium | reverse complement strand
GGTACTTGCAGGCGAAGTAAAATCAAAAGCGTTTTTGGACGTTCAAAGAATCGCACGTGATGTTGTAAAAAAAATCGGCTACACAAAAGCTGAATATATGTTTGAAGCGGATTCTTGCGGTATCATCTCTGCTATCCACGAGCAAAGCGCAGACATCAACCAAGGTGTTGATAGAAAAGCGGCTGATGATTTTGAAAGCAAAGCCAACGCACAAGGTGCAGGCGACCAAGGTATGATGTTTGGTTTTGCAACAAACGAAACGGACAATTATATGCCTTTGGCTCTTGACCTTTCACACAAAATCTTGCAAGAAATGGCAGATGTTCGTCGTGAAAACAAGCGTATCAAATATTTACGCCCAGATGCAAAATCACAAGTAACTATCGAGTACAACGATAAGCACAAGCCAATTCGTATCGATACTATCGTAGTTTCTACGCAACACGATGATTTTGCGCAAGATGAGGCCATGTTAGAGCAAATTCGTAAAGATATTATTACCTACGTAATTCCTCGTGTAAAGGCAAAATTGAAGCCAAGTCTTCGTAAATTGTTCCAAGACGGCATTACTTACCATATTAATCCGACTGGAAAATTTGTTATCGGCGGACCTCACGGTGATACAGGTCTTACAGGTCGTAAAATTATCGTAGATACTTACGGTGGAAAAGGCGCACACGGTGGTGGTGCTTTTTCAGGAAAAGACCCTTCAAAAGTGGATCGTTCGGCAGCTTATGCAACACGTCATATCGCTAAAAACTTAGTTGCAGCAGGTGTTTGTGACCAATGTTTGGTACAAGTTTCTTACGCAATTGGTGTAGCGAAACCTTGTGGTATTTTTGTAGATACCTACCGTAGCTCAAAAGTAAAAATGTCTGATGGCGAAATTGCACGTATCGTAGAAGAAATTTTTGACATGCGTCCTTACGCAATCGAGCAACGTTTCAACCTTCGTACGCCAATGTACTCTGAAACAGCAGCTTACGGACACATGGGTCGTGAAAACGAAACAGTAACAAAAACTTTCCATTTCCCAACAGGCGACAAAACAATGGAAGTTGAATTGTTTACTTGGGAAAAGTTAGATTACGTAGAAAAAGTAAAAACAGCTTTTGGTTTGTAAAAATCAAATTAAAAATACAAAACCGATATGTCCTGCAAGATG
>JANMIV010000511.1:0-4423 GCA_031375995.1 Bacteroidota bacterium | reverse complement strand
AGAAAAAGGTGATTTTACTTCTGTAAGTCCCTTAGGACTTCCACAAGATGCAAATAATACGATGGCCGTTCCAAATAATATTATTAAATTTTTCATGTTATTTTTTGTTTAAAAAGGTTTTAGAAAATATAGTGCCAAAATTGGGAAATGTTACCATTTAACTACTTTTTTAGTAATTGTATTGCCATCTATATACAATTGAATTAGATAAACGCCTCTATTTAAATTATCAAAGGAAATATGGTGCTGAAAAGTTCCCTGTTCTACTTTATTTCCTTTTAAATCATAAATACAAAACTGGGTATTGTTTGTTTGATGATTCCATAAATCGACAAAAAGTTTATTGCTTGCTGGATTAGGGTAAACACTTACTTTATCTACCCATACTTCTTTTACAAGGGTTTTATCTTTGGTAGATGTAATGTTTGATGAGAACATACCTGAACCATAAGTAGCAACAGCTAAAAGTCCATCGGTACTTCTAAAATCCATCATGGTTACATTGGTATTGCCTATTTTTTCTGGCGATTGTTTCACCCATTTAGTTTGCATTCCATTTAAACTATCAGTAGCAAATAACCCAGTAGATGTGCCAACATAATAAATTAAGCTATCTTTTACATTGATGATACTAAACCAACGGCATGAAGGCCCATTGCCTGCCCCATTGGTGTTTTCCTCTAAATTGCCAGATATGCCTTCCCAAGTAAGTCCGGCATTGGTGCTTTGGAAAAGGCTAACCACTCCATAGTTAGTAAATGTTGTAAATAAAATATTGGGGTCCTTTGGGTGTGTTGTAATGCAATTAATATAAGCTGCGGGAAAATTGTTGCCTGTTATGTTTTCTGCACTAGGTTGCCCATTGGAAGCATTTCTTACTCTATACAGCTTGCCCTTTTGTGTTCCATAATAAATTACATCATTGTCAATTTTGGAGCTGGTAATAGCTGTAATTTCATCTGTAGAATCGGTCAATTTTGTATTTGTTAATTCTTCCCAATTGGTTAATACTGCATTGCTGTCTAAAGCATCATTCAATGGTATTTGTTTCACATCATTGTTACGCCAAATTCTATCACCATTTGGAATATATAGTCTATAAAAATTGTTGGCATCGGGTATAAATGGATTGATAAATTGGTATTTTGACCTAGGCAAGTTTTTAGGATCAACTCGGGCAAACTTATTACCCAAGCCATTGGCTCCAATTTTTATTCTAAAAACACGCCCTTCCTGAATAGAAAGGTAATAATCGTCAGCATTGGGGGATACGAAACAAAATGAACCATCGTAACTTAAAGGCTGTGTCCAAGCTTTGCGATTATCGCCACTATTGGTAAATAAGGTTCCGTTGTCTTGTAAACCTCCCAGCAAAATATCGCTTGTGCTTGTTTTATCAATAGCAACGGAATAAAACTGGGTAGTATTGTAACCATTGTTTAATGATTTCCATGTAACATTGGGTGCCATGCAATTATCTGATTCAGAGATTCCACCATCATGTATGGAAATAAATTTGGATGGATTGGATCTGTAAAATAAGGTTCCATGCTGATCTGGATGGTGGTTATTGTAAATTTTAAAATCTGGTCTGGTGGTTCCGATTGCATAACCGCCAATCCAAGCGGTATTGTTTGCTGTTTTAAAGCCATCGGTAGAACGGTACAAATTAGTGCCTCCAATAAAAACAACATCTGGATTATCTGGCTTTACAGTTATGGCCAAACAATAGGCTGATTGAGAAATAAATGCCCCAAATTCACCTGCTAATTGCGGTAAATTTACACTTCTATCTTCCCAATTACCCACGGTAGCGGTTCCTTCGCCACTTACATAAGTATATTTCCATAAACTATTCCACTCTTCAGTGTCATTGAATTGGATTGATTTTTTTCCTACTCCAGGTGTATGGGCTAAAAAATAAACCTGCTTTTCATCACTTGGCGAAATTCCAATTACTACTCTGCTGCAATTACTAGGAAAAAAAGAAGGATTAATTTTAGCCCATGTATTGCCATTGTTATTGCTGCGCCAAATTCCTGTAAATGTATTGCCAGAAGAGATAGTTGCGTAAATAACACCTAATGGGGTTATGGCAACATCTGACCATGCATTTGTAGCACTTGTATTGCCTCTAATTAGTTGCCAAGTTGAGCCACCATTATTACTGCGCCAAATCCCACCATAGGTAGCTGCAAAAACAGCGTCTATACTGTCAATGGTATGGTTTACTACTACATTATTGGTGAAATCCCAAATATTGTCGAACTGAACGTTGGGAGAAATAGTTGATTTTAATCTAAACCATGTTTTTCCACCATCAATTGATTTTTGCATACCATTGCCCGTAAAAAATGCCCCCGGTGCATATCCACCAAAATATTCTCCAGTGCCTGCATACCATGTATTTTCTTTCCCTTTGCGCGTATCTTGTGCTATACAAGTAACATTTACAGCAGAATCTACCTCAGTAACTCTATACCAATTCAAACCTGCATCAGGACTACGCCAAATACCACCGCTTGCTCCACCAGCCAATAATACATTTTCGTTTAATTTATCTATTGCAATGGCTCTGGTTCTTCCACCTACATTAAATGGACCGCGTTGTGTCCAAAAACCCATGTTATTTGTTTTAGCCATTGCCTCTCTATTTTGTGGCAATTTTGAAGCAAATTGAATTTCTAAATTTCTTATTCCTAAAGGAATTGTGCCAGTGGCAGGATTAGCCAACATTTTATTCATCCAAGCCGCTCTCCCTCGCAAATCTTCCTCCATACCATCCATTTCTACTTCTTTATCTTGCTGCTTTTTTGAATTTGTGCAAGCAATTATCAGTAAAAAACCTATTGCAATTACTCTTAATTTCATACTATATGGTATTTGTTAAAAAATCGAATATAGCTAATAAGCAAATAAAACAAAAAAAGAGCCTTTGAAACTGTATTCAAAGACTCTTTTTATTCTATACTTTTTATTGTTAATCCTCTAAATCGTATTGTTTTATTTTTCTATATAAGGTGCGTTCTGAAATACCCAATTCATTTGCCGCCTTTTTTCTTCTTCCTCTGTATTTTTCCAATGCTTTTTTTATCAATTCTATCTCTTTATGCTCAATAGACAGACTCTCGGGCTCGGGATTTTGACTCACTGGTATTTCAATTATATTGGAATTGTTATACCCTTGAGGGCTCATTTGGTTTACCATTCCACTTGGATTGGAGGTATTACTCATATTTTGGTACATGCCTGTGTTGAACATATTGCCCATATTATCGGACGGCTTGATACTAAAATCGGTATTGGAAGGACTGACAGTTCCCCCATTCATCATTTCAAAAACAACCCCTTTTAAATCGCTTAAATCTTTGCGTAGCTCAAAAAGTACTTTATAGAATATATCGCGCTCGCTCATTTGGTTAGCATCTGTTATACTGCTTAACAAAGCAGGCAGTGCAGCTCTCTCTGCTGGCAATACCTGAGTTAGTTCGTATGCATTTACATTTTTATCTTCATCAAGCACGGAAAGCTGCTCAGCTATGTTTTTTAACTGACGTATGTTTCCTGGCCATCTGAAACTTGCCAATATGTTTTGCGCTTCGGCATCAAGCATTACAGGCTTTGATTTATATTTTTCCGCAAAATCAGCACTGAATTTCCTAAAAAGTAAGTGTATGTCTTCCTTACGTTCACGTAAAGATGGTACTCTTATAGGCACCGTAGAAAGTCGGTAATATAAATCTTCTCTAAATTTTCCCTGCGCTGAATAATCCAACAAATCTCTATTGGTAGCTGCAATTACCCTTACATCTGTTTTTTGTGTTTTTGAAGAACCAACTTTTAAAAACTCGCCACTTTCTAAAATACGCAGTAAACGCGATTGTGTTTCCAATGGTAACTCCCCCACTTCATCTAAAAATATGGTTCCACCACTTACTGTTTCAAAATACCCTTTACGCGTATCTAGTGCACCAGTAAAAGACCCCTTCTCGTGTCCAAATAATTCTGAATCAATAGTACCTTCAGGAATTGCACCGCAGTTAACTGCTATAAATGGTCCATGCTTACGTGCACTTAAAGAATGTATTATTTTTGAAAATGCTTCTTTGCCTACACCGCTCTCACCATTTATAAGCACAGTAATATCTGTTGGTGCTACTTTAATAGCTGTTTGTAAAGCGTAATTGAGCAATGGGGAGTTCCCAATTATCTCAAATCGTTGTTTAATATCTTGAATATTCATTTTCTAAAATTTCTTTTTTTGTAATTACGTTGAATCCTGTAATGCCTCTGCTTAATGTTAAACTTATTTGTGCATCTGGTTTAAACAGATGTGTATTCCAATAGTCACTTACATAAATGGTTCTTACGCTAGGGTAATTAGCTAAAAACCCATCTGTAAAGTTAAAAGTGTACGATTCTG
>JANMIV010000452.1:0-3973 GCA_031375995.1 Bacteroidota bacterium | reverse complement strand
ATTACTTACATCATTCACACCCCTCTTGTTAATTGTTGATTTGTTGATTTATTGATTTGTTCCAATCCATTTACACAATGTTTCAATAATCCATTTTCATGGGTGGCAATATTTTCTTTGCCAATTCCATTTACAAAATCTAATGCATATTTAAAGGCAATTACGTCTCCAATATTGGGTGTTCCTGCTTCAAATTTATAGGGAATTTCATTGTAAGTAGTTTTTTCGAAACTTACTTCTTTTATCATTTCCCCGCCACCTTGGTAAGGCGGCATGGCCTCTAGTAAAGCACGTTTACCATAAAGTACCCCAACTCCAGTTGGCCCATAAAGCTTATGCGAAGAAATGGCTAAAAAATCACAATCTAAATTTTGCACATCTACTTCCAAGTGAGAGCAAGCTTGCGCACCATCTAATAACACTTTTGCACCCACTGCATGTGCTTTTGATATTATGTTTTTTACAGGATTGATGGTTCCTAAAGCATTACTTACCCATACGCAAGCTACCATTTTGGTTTTTGATGAAAGCATTTTTTCATACTCATCCATCAATAATTCACCTGACTCGATTATTGGAATTACTTTTAAAATAGCACCTTTTTCTTCACAAATCATTTGCCAAGGAACTATATTGCTATGGTGTTCCATGGAGGTAATAATTACTTCGTCACCAGCCTGTAAGAATTTGCGTCCCCAAGTTTGAGCTACCAGATTGATACTTTCAGTAACTCCTTTGGTAAAAATACATTCTTCAACTTCTTTTGCATTTATAAAAGTTTGAATGGTTTTGCGTGTATCTTCAAACATGTCGGTAGAACGAGCAGCTAATGTATGCGCAGCTCGGTGAATGTTTGCATTATCTGTGGTATAATATTTAACTAAGGCATCAATAACTGACTGTGGTTTTTGGGTAGTTGCTGCGTTGTCAAAATAAATCAAAGGCTTACCATTTACTTGTTGGTGAAGTATTGGAAACTGATTTCGTATTGATATAATATCTAATTTCGACATGATTTTTTTTATCTGTAGAGACGTTGCATGCAACGTCTCTACGCTTATATCTTTTTCTCTATTTCTTGTTCTAACAATTCTACCAATTTAGGAATTTTAATTCTCTCTGCTATATCATCGGCAAAAGCATTTAGAAGCATTTTTCTTGCAACATCTTCTGAAATTCCACGGCTTCTTAAATAAAACATAGGTTCTTCATCCAACTGTCCAATAGTAGCCCCATGGGTACATTTTACGTCATCGGCAAAAATTTCTAATTGAGGCTTTGTATTTACTGTGGCATCACTACTCAATAGTATATTTTGATTGCGTTGGTAAGCATTGGTTTTTTGTGCATCTAAATGCACCATAATTTTCCCATTGAATACGGCAACAGATTTATCCATCATAATGCCTTTGTACAATTCATCGCTGTAGCAGTTAGGAAAAGCATGATCTACACGTGTGTGGTTATCAACCAATTCTGTTCCGTGCGGCATATACAAGCCATATAACAAGCTATTGCAATTTTGCCCATTCATAAAAAAATGCAAGTTATTTCTAACTAGCGTACCACTAAAAGTTAAAGTTACATGGTTTATATTGGTATTGGCTTCTTGGAAAATTTGGGTGTAGTTATTTTGATAACTTTCTCCATCCTGATGCTGGATTTTATAGTATTCCATGTGTGCATTCTCATTTGCATACACTTCATTTACAATATTGGTAAATGATGGATTGTTTCCTAATGAATAACTACATTCAATAATGGTAGAAGAAGTACTTTTTTCCGTTATAATCAAGTTACGGGGTTGGCACAAAACATTTACTTCACTTGCATCGGTTATATTGATAATAAAAATAGGATCTTTAACCGTTTTATTGCTTGGAATATAAATAAAAGCACCATCGCTTAACAAAGCAGTATTCATTGCATTTAAGCCTTCTCCCTCGGTTTTAGCATATTTACCAAAGTGTTTGTCGAATAGGGCTTTGTGTTCCACTCTAGCTTTAGATAAAGTAGAAATAATTACACTTGTATCCGTTTCTATAATACTTGAAAGTCCGGTATGGAAGCTGCCGTTTACAAATACCAGTCTATTTGCTGTTAAATCTTTTAGGTATGATTTTGCAAGTAGGCTTTCTGAGCCATTATTACTTACACAAGTAGATTGGAATGAACCATTTGCAATGGCTCTTAAGTTCGTGTATTTCCATTCTTCGTGTTTGGTTGTTGGTAAACCCGTTTTTTCAAATTCAACAAAAGCTTGCTCACGCAAAGCAAAAAAAGCACTTTTCTCCGCTTGGTTCTTGTATTGAGCAAATTCTGTCTTTATATTTTCTACTAACATTATTTCTTAAATTTTAGCCACAGATTTCGCTGATGACACTGATTTATTTCGTTTATTTTTTAGTCAAAGATTAAATTGATTTCACTATTTTGTCTGTAATCGGTGTAATCTGTGGCTTTTAGTTAATCTATTACGAATTGGCTTCTACTTCCAGTTTAATCCAATCGTATCCTTTTTCTTCTAACTCTTTGGCCAAACTGGCATCACCGCTTTTTACAATACGGCCTTTGTATAATACATGCACAAAATCAGGAACTATATAATCAAGTAAACGCTGGTAATGCGTAATCACAATAAATGAGCGATCCTTGTTCCTTAACTTATTTACTCCCTCTGATACCAAACGCAAAGCATCAATGTCTAATCCTGAATCGGTTTCATCTAAAATACCCAATTTAGGTTCTAACATGGCCATTTGGAAAATTTCATTGCGTTTTTTCTCCCCACCACTAAATCCTTCATTCAAAGAACGACTAGTCAATGATTTGTCCATTTCTACCATCGCCATTTTTTCACGCATCATTTTCAGAAAATCTGTTGCTTCCATTGGTTCTAGACCAAGGTATTTGCGTTTTTCATTAATGGCCGTTTTTAAGAAATTGGTATTGCTTACACCTGGAATCTCTATTGGATATTGAAAAGCCAAAAATAAACCTTCACGTGCGCGGTCTTCGGGGCTCATTTCTAATAAATCTTTACCATCAAAGTCAACAGTTCCTTCGGTCACTTCGTAATCAGCTCTGCCTGCTAATACTGCCGATAAAGTGCTTTTACCTGCACCATTGGGTCCCATAATAGCATGTACTTCACCTGCTTTTACTTCAAGGTTCAATCCGTTTAGAATTTTCTTACCTTCTATTTCTGCTTTTAGATTTTTTATTGATAACATATTTTGCTTTTAGCAACTGGCTTCTGGCCTCTAGCCAAACACAGTTAACTTTTAATTATTAATACTATTTTCTATTTTTTGCTAGTGGCTAGGAGCTAGTTGCCAGCGGCATTTTATCCTACACTTCCTTCCAAACTTACTGCCAATAACTTTTGTGCTTCCACAGCAAATTCCATTGGTAATTGGTTCAATACTTCTTTACAGAAACCATTAACAATTAAACCAATTGCTTCTTCGGTTCCTATTCCTCTTTGGTTGCAATAGAATATTTGATCTTCACCAATTTTGCTGGTACTAGCTTCATGTTCTACTGTAGCCGTGTTGTTGCTTATTTCCAAGTAGGGAAAGGTGTGTGCGCCACTGCGACTTCCAATTAGCATACTATCGCATTGGGTATGGTTACGGGCATTTTCTGCTTTTCTGTTCACCTTAACCAAGCCTCTATACGTATTATGAGACTTACCTGCTGAAATTCCTTTTGAAACAATACGACTTTTGGTATTTTTTCCAAGGTGAATCATTTTGGTACCCGTATCGGCTTGTTGCATATTGTTGGTAACAGCAACAGAATAAAATTCACCAATCGAATTATCCCCTTTCAAGATAACTGAGGGGTATTTCCATGTAATTGCTGAACCAGTTTCTACTTGCGTCCAAGATATTTTTGAATTATCGCCATCACAAATACCACGTTTTGTTACGAAGTTATAAATTCCACCTTTTCCGTCTTTATCGCCAGG
>JANMIV010000442.1:0-2886 GCA_031375995.1 Bacteroidota bacterium | reverse complement strand
AAGAAGTGGCAAAAATATTTGGTTTGTTTAGCATAAAAGAAAAAAAGCCAATTGGTTTATTTGTTCCACCTTCTTACTTAGAACCAATAGTAAAAAAAAATAAACTATTTTTACCCATTGTTAAATTAATGGAAACTTTGTTTTCAAGAATTGGTTTACTTGCCAATTATGGAGACCATATTCTTATCACATTAGAAAAGAAATAATGAAAATTGTACTAACACACGGATATTTTATAAACGAAGACGCAAAAGAACAGGAAATAATGCGTCCTTATATACCATTGGGTATATTGTATATTTCCGCCTGGTTACAAAAGCACCATTACGACAATGAAATCTTTGATTCCACTTTTCAAAGTTTTGATAAACAGAAAGCTTTTTTATTGGCATATAAACCCAATGTAATAGGGCTTTATACCAATTTAATGACCAAGCTAAATGTATTGCGGTTAATTCAATTTGTAAAGAGCGAAGAGACACTCAAGCATACCAAAATAATTCTGGGTGGCCCTGAGGTAAGAAATCATATAAAAAACTTTTTATTGCATGGGGCTGATTATATTGTTTTAGGAGAAGGCGAAGAAACCATGCTAGAGTTGGTGCAATTTATTGATGGGAAAACCGACAAAAAAATAAATGAAATAGAAGGCGTTTCTTTTTTAGATGAGCAGCAAGAGGTGGTGCAAAATAAAGAAAGAGCTAAGTTAAAAGAGCTGTCAGATCTACCTTTTCCCAATAGGAGCAAAGTAAATTTACAATTGTATTTTGATGCTTGGAAGCAGAAGCATGGCACAAGTGCTATTTCTATAAATACCATGAGAGGTTGTCCTTATAGCTGCAAATGGTGCAGCAGAGCGGTATATGGACAAAGTTACAGACGCAGGAGTGCAAAAAATGTAGTAGATGAGATTGAATGGATTCAAAGCAATTATGATGTGGATTCCGTTTGGTTTGTAGATGATGTATTTACTGTGAGTCATAAATGGCTTGGCGAGTTTAATCAAGAATTGCAAAGCAGAAACATCAAAATGCCATACGAGTGTATTACACGTGCCGATAGAATGAATGAAGCCGTAATAATGGATTTAAAGGCAAGCGGTTGTTTTAGGGTTTGGATTGGAGCGGAAAGTGGTTCGCAAAAAGTAATTGATTTAATGGATAGACGTGTTGACGTGAATCAAGTTAGAAACATGATTCAGTTGGCTCAATTTCACGGCATTCAAGCAGGTACTTTTATAATGGTGGGCTATCCTGGTGAAACGGAAGCCGATATTTTTGAAACGGTCAATCATTTAAAAGTATCTAATCCTGATATTTTTACCATTACAGTAGCATACCCAATAAAAGGAACACCATTATACGAAGAAGTAGAAGATAGATTTATAAAAGACTTGCCTTGGGAAACATCTACCGATAGAGATATAGATTTTAAGCGCACCTATTCCCGTAAATATTACAATTATGCAGTAAGTATGATAGTAAATGAGGTAAATGCTTTTAAAGCACAACAAAAAGGCGAAATATTGAATATGTCAAAGGCTAAATTAAAGGCGGTTGTTCAAAGAGGCAGAATGTATTTAGCTAGGTAAGATAAGATACTGCCCATTTAACTTGTCCGTTGTTGCGTCTCCCAACCAATAACTTTTTACTAGTAACAATGCTGCTCGTTGTTGTGTCTCCTTACCAATAACTTTTTGCTACTACCAATGATGTCCGTTGTTGTGTCTCCTGACCAATAACTTTTAGCCACAGATTGACCAGATTTTTCTTAACTCTTTACGCTGTTTTATTTCCCACAGATTTCGTGTATAATCGTAAATATTTCCATTTAGAATGCTGTCCGTTGTTGTGTCTCCCGACCAACAACTTTTTTGCCCTAGACTACCCGTTTTTGCACCCATGTTGATGTTTAACTTATCACCCAAAACATATAATCTGTTTTACCATTAATAACACTTACTGAAATACCAACAAGTAATCATTATTATTGTAAATAACATATTTTATATTGAAAATACTTTTCAAATAATCATATTCGTATTTTAAAATTTTAAAAAGGCACTAATAATGAAAAAATATATAACAACTTTTGTATTTACTTTAGCTATTTTTTGGGGCAATGCTCAAGTAAATCAAGCACAAAAATTATCAGCTAATTTGATGCAACTACTCAATAAGCCGAGTACTTATGAGGCAAATAGATTGGGTGTTTTATCTAAAATAGACAGTAATGATTATGTAAGTACTTTAATAAAAGTGAATGCCAAATTCAATGAAAACGCTATTCTGCAATTAGGGGCTTTTATTGGTACCAAAGCAGGTAATATATGGACAGTGCAAATTCCTTTGTCTAAGATAAAGGAATTTACCAAGCTTGAATATTTAGAGTATATACAATTAGACGAACCCATAACACATAATATGGATGTTGCTAATAAATCAGTAAGAGTTGATTCTGTTCACAATGGCATTGGTTTGCCTATGGCTTATTCAGGCAAAGGAGTGGTTGTAGGTATTATAGATGCTGGATTTGATTACAGTCATCCAAGTTTTTACGATACAACAGGAAGAATATTGCGTATAAAAAGGGTGTGGGAGCAACGCAATCCAGGTACTCCGCCAAATGGCTTTAGTTATGGGAATGAAATTACTGATACCGCTGTTATGTTGGCGAAAGGATTTGAGGTAAATTCTTTTTCGCATGGGACACACGTGGGAGGTATTGCTGGAGGTTCAGGTTATGGAACAGGAAGCAAATATAGAGGAGTAGCCTATGAAAGCGATTTGGTGTTTGTAGGTATTCGACCAGAGAAAAGTGAATGGAAAACCTCTGGTATGGCAAGCATAATTGATGGAATGAACTATATTTACAACTATGCTAAAT
>JANMIV010000145.1:0-2769 GCA_031375995.1 Bacteroidota bacterium | reverse complement strand
TTTTTTCAAGCCGACGGCTTAAATTAAGAACAGCAAGAATATTAAAATTTCATCTACGAGTTCAAAGACTCAGCTCTGTGTGCTTTGCTGTGATACCAGTTTCATAATCGGGGACGAACCACCAGTAAAAAATCGGCCTTTATATAAAAAAATCTTAGGCGGTTTCGCCTAATGCTCTAAGTTGCCCTTTTAAATAAGCAACTCGTTTCGTTTTTTGTTGCTCTTGCAAATAGTCATATCCTAAGTCTTTATAGCGTTCTTGGGTTGTAAGGATGCGATAAACGGCACAAAGGATCTTATGTCCTATGATAATCAGTGCCTTCTTTTTTCCTTTCTTCCCAATCACACTATCATACTTGGCTCGTAAATAAGTCTTTTTCGTCCGAGTAGCTGCCCAAGCACATTGTACAAGTGTCGCTTTTAAGTGTTTATTACCCTGTGTTATCCGACTACTTTTTTTTTACCTGCACTCTCATTATTACCAGGGCTCATGCCTGCCCAACTTGCTAAATGCTTTTCGTTTTCAAACTTACTCATGTCTGTCCCTATTTCTGATAACATTTGCATCGCACTATCCTCACTTACACCTGGGATTTCACACAACATAGCTATAATATTGCGTTGTGGTTGTAAAATTGTCTCAATATGCGCCTCTATCTCTGCAATTTGTTTTTCTAAATAATCCATGTGTGCATAGATTTGACCCAACATAAATTTGTGGTGCGGTCGCATCCGACCTGTCAAGGCTTTTATCCGTTCCGCTTTACTTGATTTGAGCTTATGATGCTGGTGCGCCTCTACTAAATCCGCTACACTCTTTTCTCCCGAAATCAAGCCTTCTATCAAACGACGACTCGTTACGCCGTCTATGTCTGAGATTACACAACTTAATTTGATATTCGCATCTTCCAATATCTTATGTATCCGGTTCTTCTCTCCTGATAGCATCTGCGTCAGTTTCTGTTCGTAACGGTTCAAATCTCGCAACTCTCGTACCTGTTGCTCAGGTATAAAACTTGCTTTTAACAAGCCACTTAGCAACAGCTTACAAATCCATTCGCTGTCTAACTTGTCCGTCTTCCGTCCTGGTACATTCTTCATGTGTCGAGCATTAACCAGTATCAAATTGATTTCCTCGCTTAGTATGTTCCAAACAGGTTTCCAATAGACGCCTGTGCTTTCCATTGCCCCATGTGTTACTCCGTTTTCCTTCAACCAATCTCGAAGACACTCTAAGTCCTCCGTAAAACTGTTGAAACTTCGGGTTTCTCGTACAAGTCCAGCTCCTTGTATCGTTACTACTATCACTTTCTCGTGAACATCAATCCCGCAGCCCCGTGATATTAACTGTTCAAATTCTATCTTTGCCATTTCTTTTATAGTTGTAAAATAAGGCAAAGTTAATAATTTTCATCACTCTGTGGGTCTAGTGACTGTCATGGGTGTTTCATAGGTATAAAAAAGCAGTGTAGCAAGTGTAAGCACTTACTATACTGCGGATTTTTTTTAGATTATTTAGTAATAATTAATTTACCAGTAGCTATTTGTACGCCATCGTCTGTGATAGCTTTGTAGTAGTACATACCGCTTCTTTCAATCGTCAAATTCCATTTCAAGTCATTGCTACGGTTGATTTTAACTTGATTGACTATTTGTCCTAAATTATCAAAAACAAATAAATTAACTTCGCTGTCTATCCCTTTACTATCAAAATAAAAAGTAACCTCTCCATTGGATGGGTTCGGATATACTTTTAAGATATCCTGTTCTGTTGTTTTCTTCGCAATTTGTCTATTTAAAATAGGTTTGGTCTTAACAAATTCACTTGGCTTAGGAGGATAACGCATTTCGTAATTAGACAAAATATGCTGTGCAATATAGCTCGCTTGGTTTTTGTAAGTGTCCGCTATTTTTATCAAGGCAAGGAAATTTTCAAAACTTATTGCATTATTTTCTTTTAGTTCGCATAGAGGAATTACTTTTTTTATATCAGCAATAGTTTCGCTATTTTCCTCTGAGACTTTCAACTTTCCTTCCATAGTAGCCAAAAGGCTTTTTGCATCAGCTATCCTGTTGGCTACTAAGTATTTTTCCAATAAAAAATAAAAATTAGGCAAAGATCTTGACGAAAGTATTAGTTTTTCTAATGCCAACTCGTTCTCTTGGCTATCATTAGTTTCATAATATGCCATTAATTCATTTTCATAAGAATCAACCCAATACTGCCAAATAAAACGCTTTCTTTCTAAATCCTCAGCCACCAATATCTTCGGATTAGAAAGTTGATTTTCGATAACATCTAACTCTTTTTGTGCTTGACGATATTTTTCTTCTGTTTCTTCTGATATCTTCACTAATATAGGCTTTTTATAAGTACATTGTTGATTGTTAGATACTACTGTATTTCCTCCTGATGGTTGTATGTTGTTTGGAAATTCCGTAGGAATTTGAGCATCGTGGTGGTACTCCAATTCTACATTGGTATAAATATCAACATCATTTGGAAAATTGATAAATTGATTACCTGCCGAGAGTAGTTTGGTCGGGTCGAGAGGGTCTAATGAAGCCTGAGTGTTACCAATTGTACCTATATCATCAATATCTGCACTAAGGCTTCCATTAGTAAAGTAATTACAGTTGAAGACGGAACAGTTGTTGGCGGAATTGGCTCGGCTGTTTTAGAATTTATGGCCGACAATAATTACAACGCGCAAGTAAAACGTTTAGGTATGCCCGATCATTTTATTGAACACGGCGAACAAAAAGAAT
>JANMIV010000427.1:0-3420 GCA_031375995.1 Bacteroidota bacterium | reverse complement strand
AGTTACTGGTAGTATATCTACTTGTTTTTCAATAGCTAATCTAAATGGGCCATCTTTAAATTTAATAAGTTGAGGTACTTGATTAGATATAGTACCTTCTGGAAAAATGACTAAACTCCTGCCACTATCAAAAAAGCGGGTTGCTTTTATATAAGCTTCTGCTGCTTTACGTGCATTTTTTCTATCTACAGCAATATCTATAGTTCTGAACCATATACCAAAAACAGGAATTTCTTCCAATTCTTTTTTTGCCATAAAGCTAAAATCAAGTTGATTTAACTTTACTGTTAAGGTAACAATATCCAGTTGTGAGGTATGGTTTGGACAAATTACATAAGGTTTTGAAGTATCAAATGGTTCTTCTACTATTTGAGTAATTCTTACAAAGCCAGTAGTAAGTAGTATCCAGCCCCAAAATCTCCGTATTTTATGTCCTAAAGGATAGCGCTTAGGATTGCTGAGTGCATACCTGATTAATGGGTATAAGAGCATAAATGACACAAAAGTCCACAAGGCGAACCATACGGCATAAGTTGTTTTTAAAGGATTTTTTGAAAACTTCATTGGCTTAATTTTATTGATTCCAAGTTGATGGACTTTTACGCCAATCGTTTAATAGGGCTAATTGCTCAGGTAAAACTATTCCTTTTTCAATAGCAATTTGAATTAAGGTTTGGTAGTTACTCAATGAAACGTATTTACAGCTAGCATTATCAAAAGCTTGCTGTGCTTCATCAAAACCATAGGTAAAAATACTCGCCATACCTAATACTTCGCAACCATAATTTTTAAGGGTTTCAACTACTTGTAAACTGCTTTTTCCTGTACTTACCAAATCTTCAATTACTACAACTTTGGTATTGGGTGCAATATCTCCTTCAATTTGTTTGCCCATTCCATGTTTTTTGGCTTCAGAACGAACGTAACCGAAAGGTAAGTTTAACTCATCGGCTGCCAATGCGCCTGGTGCAATACCTGCTGTAGCAACCCCAATAATGGCTTCTACGTTAGGGAATTGCTGTAAAATGATTTTACCGAGTGCTTTTTTAATAAAATTTCGAGCCTCTGGGTATGAAAGTGAAACCCTATTATCACAATAAATGGGACTTTTCCAGCCACTTGCCCAAGTAAAAGGTTCGTTAGGTTTTAGTTTAATAGCATTTATTTGTAACAGATATTCCGCTACTTTCGCGGCAGTATTTTCACTTATATTCATATTGGGCAAATGTATAAAATTTTTATAGACGATAAACCATTCATTCTTGCAAATTCAGATTTTAGAGACATTTCTCTTCCCACGTTTGATTTTGATAGGCAAATGCTTGAAGAAAAGATAAATGAGGTGTTTTCTCAGAAGTTTGAGGGAGTTGTTTTTAAATGCAATGATATTGATAGTGCTTTTGAACTATTTAGTGCTTATTTTCAAGTAATTGAAGCTGCTGGAGGTTTGGTTTTTAACACTAAAAACGAATTGCTTTTAATTGAACGTTTAGGCGTTTGGGACTTGCCTAAGGGAAAAATAGATAAGGGAGAAACGCCAGAAATAGCAGCTATAAGAGAAGTGGAAGAGGAGTGCGGTATTAATGGCTTAACAATAGAGAAGAGTTTAGCGAGTAGTTATCATGTATATTACTTTAAGAGTAAATATGTACTTAAACGCACTTACTGGTATAAGATGAACTCAACTTTTAAAGGTCAGTTGGTTCCACAAATGGAAGAGAATATTACCAAAGTAGAATGGAGAGATTTTAAAGAGACAGATATTGACACCTTAAATACCTACCAAAGCATAAAAGAAATTTTAAAGGGCTTTTGGGCTATTTAAAACAGTTCCATTTCAAATTGTTTGGCAATTTCTTGTTTCAATATTTGGCTCACTTCATGGAAGTCAACTTCATGACCTAGCTCTCTTGCTATACTTGTTACGTCTTTATCGTCAATTCCGCAAGGAACAATATTTTTAAAGTAATCTAGGTCGGTATTTACATTTAAAGCAATGCCATGCATAGTTATCCATCTGCTACAACGCACTCCCATGGCACAAATTTTACGCGCAGAAGGTTTATCAGCATCAATCCACACACCAGTATAGCCATCAAATCGGCTACCTTTTATTCCATAATGTGCTATGGTATTAATGACCGCTTCTTCGAGATAGCGAAGGTATTTATGAATATCTGTAAAAAACTGCTCTAAATCTATAATAGGATAAACAACCAATTGCCCTGGTCCATGGTAGGTAATATCTCCACCACGGTTTATTTTATAGAAAGTAGCTTCGGCTTGGTGTAGTCCATTTTCATCAAGCAACAAATTATCTAAAGAGCCGCTTTTACCTAAAGTATAAACGTGTGGATGTTCACAAAAAATAAGTTCATTGCTTATAACTGTTTTGGTATTATCAGGAATATCACGTTCGGCTAATTTGATATCAACCTTTTGTTTAAGAAGTGCTTCTTGCTTATCCCAAGCTTGCTGGTAATCAATTAATCCCCAATGTACAAAATTCGTTTTTACCATGTTTTGGTTGTCAGTTGATAGTTTTCAGTTGAAAGTGAAAATGCAATAAATATTTAATCGTTGTCTATCAACTGTCAACAGACAACTTTCAACTAATAGCTAATCTATTTTTAAAACCGCCATAAATGCTGATTGCGGAATTTCTACATTTCCTACTTGACGCATCCGTTTTTTACCTTCTTTTTGCTTTTCTAGTAGTTTACGCTTACGCGAAATATCTCCACCATAACATTTGGCAGTTACATCTTTACGCAATGCTTTAATGGTTTCACGCGCTATTACTTTGGCACCAATACTTGCTTGTATTGGAATTTCGAACTGGTGGCGTGGAATTAATTCCTTTAGTTTTTCGCAAATCTTTTTACCCCATTCGTAAGCTCTATCACGGTGTATAATGGCAGAAAGTGCATCAACGTTGTCTTTTGCAAGTAGTATGTCAAGTTTTACTAAATCGCTTTGCACATAACCTATCGGATGGTAATCAAATGAAGCGTAACCTTTTGATATGGTTTTTAGTTTATCAAAAAAGTCGAAAACTACTTCAGCTAACGGCATATCAAATTTCATTTCTACCCTATCCATGGTTAAGTAAACTTGGCTTTTTAACATACCTCGTTTTCCTAAACACAATCCCATAATTGGTCCAACAAATTCAGCACTGCTAATAATGGTAGCCGCAATAAAAGGCTCTTCCACATGTTCTATATGGTTAGGTTCAGGCAAATCACTTGGATTATTTACTACAATTACATCACCTTTTTTTGAAAAAGCATGGTAACTTACGTTAGGCACGGTAGTAATTACAGTCATTTTAAATTCGCGCTCTAAGCGTTCCTGAATAATTTCCATGTGCAGCATACCTAAAAAACCACAACTGAAACCAAAACCCAATGCTGCTGA
>JANMIV010000416.1:0-10449 GCA_031375995.1 Bacteroidota bacterium | reverse complement strand
AGTAAGTGGTACTTTAACTTTTACTGCTGGTAGAATAAATACTTCGGGTAACGTATTCACAGTAGGTGTAAGTGGTACTGCTGCTGGTACACTTTCTTATACTGCTGGTGGTTTCACTTCTGGCTCTATTGTTAGAAGATGGATGACAACTACGGCAGTTACTATGCCAAGTGCAAATGGTCAATTTCCATTTGTAGCAAATAATGCTGCTGGAGATGTCCGTTCTGCTTGGTTTGCGGGTACATTTAGTACTGCAAGTTGGGTACAAGCGCAATACAATGAAGTAGCTGGTAACACTGCTGTGTCTATCACAGATGGTGCAATAAGTATCGCTACACGTAGTAACTCTAACTGGGTGACTTCTACAGGTGCTGGCTTAGCTATTGCTGCTAATAATGGTCAATTACGTTTCAGAGGAGATAATCTTTTGAACGTAGCAAATGTTGCGAGTGTAAGAGCAGTAGCTGCTTCTGCGGTAGCTGCTGGTACTTCTGTGAATGGCTCAGGTTCTCCTGCCAATCCAGAGGCAAATAAACAATTAATGACTGCAGCTAACCTTGCAGGTACTTTCCATTTCGGTAACTCTGATGTAGTTACTTCAATAGGTTCAGGAAACTGGGAAGATGGCACTATTTGGTCGTCTGGTATTGCGCCAGTTTGTACACAGGAGGTAGTAATCTTGGCAGGGCATAATGTAACTGTTTCGGCTGCTGTTTCAGAAGCTAAAAATCTTCAAATAAATGCTACTGCTACTTTAACAGTTGCTGGAAGCACTTTGAATATTGGTTGTACAGACAATAATAATGTATTAAATAATAACGGTACTATTAATATGACTGCTGGTGCAATTAATATCAATGGTAGTTTTAATAATGCTACGAACTCTACATTCACACAGGCTGGTGGAACAATTACTATCAATGGTAACAACGCTACTGTTGTTGCAAAAACTGGTACAGTTTCAAATACTGCTGCCTCTGGTACAGTAACAGGAACGGGAACTTCGTTTTTAACAGAGTTGGCTGTTGGTCAGATACTAACAAATGCCTCTGGTGCAGTATTGGGAACAATTACAGCGATTGCTTCCGCTACTTCTTTGACAGTTTCTCCTTCAATTACTCTGGCAAATACAGCCATTGCTTTTGGAACAAAATCAGGAGTTGTAGCACCTGCTACACCTTTGTGTTGGTTTCAATCTGCAAATACAAACTTAAATGGCGGTACAATTGTGATTGTTAATCCACACGCAGGTTCAGCTACTTCTGATGATGCTTTCCGTTATACAAATGCAACTTCTATTGTAGCAAATCCAGCACATACCTTACAATTGGGTAATGGAGTATCAACCGTAACAGGTGGTAATGCTACAAATGGTTTTGCTATTGAAGCTTATGCTGGTTCTGGTCGTTTGACCTTAGGTAATCTTACGGTTAATACAACTTCTACGGGTACAACAGGCAATCGCTTTGTAGCACACCGTTTGGCTACAGTTCAAGTTGGTGGTAACTTAACAATAACAAGTGGTCGTTATTTAGTAAATACAAGTGTAGCTGTTGCAGGAAACATTGTCAACAATGGCGAGATGGTAACAACAGGTACTTTAATTTTTGGTGCTGGTTCTGGTACAGCCACTATTGCAAATACTGTTGCACAAACAGTAGATGGAACAGGTACATTCTCTAATAACTTGGTGTTAGCATCTTCTACTGCTAACTTTGCAAATATGACTGTAAACAGTACGCATACTACGGGTGTAACATTTTTAAATGCAAACACACTAAAAAGTGCAGTAGGTGTTACAAACACTGGAACAGTAAGTGGAACTTTAACGTTTACTTCTGGTTTTATTAATACAGGTACAAGCGAATTCGTATTGGGTTCAACTGCTCTTCTTACACCATTTGCAAATTCGCCTGGTACTTTAGCATACACAACAGGTGGCTTCACTAATGGAAGTACACTCGCAAGATTGTACCCTATTACTGCAAGTGCGGGTACGGTCTTTACGCCTCCTGCTGTACCTTCGGCTACGGGTGCTGGTACATTCCCTTTTGCTACTTTAAGAACAGCTACTCCTTTTGCTATAAACAGCAAGTCATTTTATGTAAATAATACGACTGCTGCGACTACAACAGGTGGTAAAATAGCTGTAAAATTCAATGAGCTTGCGGGTACAAGTACAGTTGCTATTACTGACGGTGCTTATAGCATGGATACTCAAGCAAACGACAACTGGGCAGTTACTGCAACAGGTTTCGGTGGTACTCCAGTTTATAGCGTAGCTATTGCTGGTCAAGGCAATTACATACCTCAAAACGGTAATAGCCGTATCACTTTGGCTGCGGCGATGCCAGCTTCTGGTGCTCATGCACTTGGTACATCCTTACCAATTGCAATGCGTACTGCTGTTGCATTGGCTGATTTGACTAATACATTCCGTTTGTCAGTTTCTGCTGCGGATATTCCAAACTTCGCTATTCTTTCTGGTAGCTGGAACGCTACTGCAACTTGGAGTAAAGGAACAGTTCCTACGGCTTGC
Organism: Bacteroidota bacterium; assembly: GCA_031375995.1. Classification (GTDB taxonomy): domain Bacteria; phylum Bacteroidota; class Bacteroidia; order UKL13-3; family UKL13-3; genus JAAFJM01. The sequence continues at coordinate 7,910 of JANMIV010000416.1, read as the reverse complement.
GAGGCAGTTATAATCAATACTGGCGTTGCTGTAGATATTCAACAACCTGCTGTATGTTCAAATCTTACAATTGCTCAAGGAGGTTCATTGACAGTCAATAGCCGTCCTTTGACAATAGGTTGTACTGGTAAAAACAATACATTTACCAATAGTGGAGCATTTATAATGAATGGTTCTACGGTTACATTGAATGGTAGCTTTGCTCAGACTAATATTACGACTGCTCCTTTCAACTCATTCGTTCAAAATGGTGGTAACTTCATCATTGATGGTAATGACAATGGTGCTGTTGCTACATCTGCACCAAGCCACTTATTTGATGCTTATGTAAATACAACTTCAGCACTTCAATTATTAGGTGGAACAATTACAATTGTCGATCCTGCGGTTGGTACTGGTGCAACTTCATTTAAGCCATATCCTGCGGCTGGTATTCAAGTGGCACAAGGTGCTGCACATACGCTTATTTTAGGTAACGGTACATCTACGGATGTTACGCCTAATACAAGTGGTTTCCTTCTCAATACGCTTGGACTTAGTTCTGCATATTACTATTTAAGTAATGTAACTGTGAACGGAACACCTGCTGCTGCTGCAAATACAACAGCTAATCGTCATGTTCAAAATACTAACTTATTGCCTATATCTGGTGATTTGACGATAAATAATGCAAATGGCGAATATCGTCAGTTATCTACACTTTACTTGAAAGGAAACTTATCAGTAGGAACAGGTGCTACATTAGTAACATCATCAAGTACATTCGCTTTTGTTGATTATACTAATAGTGTATTTACATTAAGTACAGTTCCTTCTATCATTTCAGGAGCTGGTAATATTTACAATAACGTACTTCCTGCATCTTCAACAGCTAATTTTAATAACTTGACTGTGAATAATGCGGGTCTAACAATCGCAAGACCATTGAGCATTAGTAATTCAATTACTACTACTGCTGGTGTTGTTACTACTTCTGCTACTAATTTAATAACGTTAGGTATTACAAGTGCTGCTGGTTTTGCTTACATTGGTACGGGTGCTACAACAGGTTTCGTAAGTGGTCCTTTTGCAAGAATATATCCTGCAATTAGAACTGGGGCTGGTACGATTGGCTCGGGTACACTTTTCCCAGTGGGCGTTGGAACTGCATACAAACCTATTTGGGTAGATCCTACAATTACTTCTGCCGGGCCTGTTACATTTACTGCAGAGGCATTTGCTGCCAATTCGGGTACAGCAGGTTCTGGTGTTTCAAATCTCTCTGGAACTACACGTTGGGAAGTAATACCTACTTCTACTGCAAATTTAACAAATGTTTGGTTTGGTGCAGGAGAGGCTGGTATTTCTACTAAATCTTTGGTAGCTTCTACGGCTGCTGCGGGTACTTATGAAGCAATAACTGGAACTGGTTTTATTACAACGGCAGCGGTAGCACCTACTCCTGCTTATGTGAAGACTACTGCTGGTGTATTGACCGCAAATTACAATGGTTATATTTCTTATGGAGATCTGACACCTTGTTCTGCGCCAGGGGCACCTACTTCTCCTACTTCTTCTCAATTGGGTTCTACCAGTTTAACAGGTTCATTTACTGCCCCTACGGGTACTCCTGCGGCATCTGGCTACTTAGTAGTAAGATACCCTGCTGGTGGAACAGTTACTCCTCCTGTAACTGGGACAAACTATGTTGTTGCAGGTACATTAGGTATAGGAACAATCACTGCAGTTGGTACTCCTACAACTTTTTCTGCAACAGGTCTAACGGCTGGGACTGCTTATGATTTCCGTATTTATGCTTATCATAACAGTGGCTGTAGCGGTGGACCAGTTTATTCTACTGATGTACTATTAAATGTAACAACTTGTTCTGCTGCGGGAACTCCTGCTGCTCCAACTGCATTAACTACAACACTTAGAACACCGACTACATTGACATTCGCTTGGACAGCATCAACTTTTGCTGGTGCTACCTATGAGGTAGATGTTTGTACAGATGCTGCTTATACCGTATTTTTACCAGGTTACGACGCACTTAATAATGGTACTGCTGTATCATTAGCATTGACAGGGCTTACACCTGCTACACGTTATTATTTACGTGTACGTGCAAAAGATCCTATTGGTGGTTGTTACAGTACAAATGCGACCTTTTCAAATGCTACTACTTGTGCTTCTACAACAGTACCATTTCTTGATGATGCCAACAACACGGGTGTAAGTTGCGCCAGTGTAATTGACGCTAATGGTGATGCTACTACATGGGGCATTGCGGTTGCGCCTACTTCTCCTGCTGGTATGTCTGGTAATGCTTATAGATATACTTACAATACTGCGAATGCAGCAAATGACTGGTTATTTACACAAGGCGTTTCTTTGACTGCTGGTACATCTTATGATTTATCTTATAAATATGCAACAGTAAGTGGGTCTTGGACAGAGCAAATGGAAGTTTATTACAACACTGCAATTAGCACTACTGGTGGAACTTTAATAAAAGCACACACAGGTATTACTGGTATAACGTTATTTACTTCAAGCTCTACTTTTATTGCACCGACTACTGGGGTTTATTATTTCGCATTTAGAGCGAACTCTATTGCGAACCAAAATATTCTTTGGTTAGATGATATTAAAGTAGATCCTACGCCGCCTTGTGCTGGCTCAGTAGGCGGTACTATTACTTCGACACTTCCTGCGTCAGCTTGTGGTACTGTTTCAGCTACGGCTTCAGCTACAGGTTATACTACAGGTCTGGGTATTACTTATCAGTGGCAATCTTCTACGGATAACTTTGGTACTGTAATAACAGATATTGTAGGTGCTACAAACCCTGCTTCTGTAACTATTACAACTGCAAATGTTTCTTTGGGTGCAAACCAATTCCGTTTGAAAGTTACTTGCTCTAATACAAGTACGTCTGGTTTCTCTAATGTTATTGCGGTTAGTTATTCAAATCCGACTATATTGACAACGACTGCGGGTAGCCGTTGTGGTACGGGTACAGTAGCCTTAGCTGCTACGGCAAATCCTAGTGATGTTATAAACTGGTATGCTAATTCAACAGGTGGTGCGCCACTTGGTACAGGTGCAGCTTTCACTACACCGAGTATTAGCACAACTACTAATTTTTATGCTTCTGCAGTACAAGGCGGTACAACATCAAATGTTAGTAAGGTTACTTATGAAGCAGCAAGTACTGCTACTGTTTTGACTACTTACGGACAAGATTTTACAGTTACAGTTGGTTTTACTTTAAATAGCGTAAAAGTATTCTCTACAACTGGTACTTCTATTACAATTTCTTTGTTTAGTGCAGGAGGTACAACGCAACTTCAAACAACGGGTGCGCAAGCGGTTGTTGCGGGTTCTTCTCCTGATATTTCTTGTGGTTGGTATATAGCGCCAGGTACGTATCGTTTGTGTACAAATGGTATGACTGGTAATTTTTACAGAGATAACACCAATACAACATACCCATTTGCTTTGGGAACTATCGGAACAATGAATGGTTTTGTTTCTGCAATAACAGGAGCAGTAACTACAAGCAGTAGTTACTATTTTACTTATAACTGGAGTATCACTACGGGTTGCGAAGGTACACGTACTGCGGTTACTGCAACTGTAACTACGCCTCCTTCAATTACAGCTGCTGCTACGGCTTCTACTATTTGTAACGGTTTAAGTACAGATTTGACAGTAGCAAGTGGAAACGCTGGTTATACGTATCTTTGGAGCAATGCTGCTACTGGTTCGCCTGTGACAGTAAGCCCTACGGCAAATACTACTTATACGGTAACGGCAACAGATGCTTCAGGTGGAGCAAATGATGGTTGTGTAACTACGGGTACGGTCGCTATTACAGTGAACGCATTACCTGGCGCACCAGCATTGGCGTCTGTTCCGACTTCTATTTGTTCAAATACAATTCAGCCTTTAGTAGCTACTAATCCTTCTGGAACAGTAACTGTCGGTACTGGAGTTTTAGCAAATACAGCATCAACTCCGTACAAAGGTTTTTGGGGTGGAAATAAATCACAGTTTTTGATGTTGGCTTCTGAGCTGACTGCACTTGGGCTTACAGCAGGGTCTTCTATTAATAATATTGGATTTTCTGTTTCTTCATTTGTTAGTCCATATACGTTCAATAACTTTACCATCGCAATGAAGAATACCACTTCTACGGTGCTTACAAGTACACTTGAAACAGGTGTAACTACAGTATTAGCACCTGCGACTTATACATTGACTGGTACAGCACCATTTAATGTTTCTCATGCGATTACGCCTTTTGTTTGGGACGGTACTTCTAACTTGTTAGTAGAAACATGCTTCACAAATGGTGACGGCGGTGGTACATCTACACAAAGTGCATCTGTAAATTCTACAACGACTACTGCAATTCTCACTGCTTATTATTCAGAAGATAACCTTCTTACTACCTGTACGACACCAGGTGTTGCGACAACATCTACAACTCGTCCGAATGTAACGTTTATGTATGGAGACATGACTACGCCACTTGTTTGGTCACCTACTACAGAGTTATATACTGATGCAGCTGCTACAGTTCCTTATACAGGAGCTAATGTAGTAAGTGGTACTTCTATATATGCAAAGCCAACTGCTACTCGTCAATATACAGCGACATCAACGAATACAGCAAGTTGTACTAATTTCACAGCATTGACACTAACAGTCGATGCTCCAACAGTAGCTGGTACAATCGCAGGCGGAAACGTTTGTCTTCCTACTGCTACAAACAGTACGGTATTGACTTTGAGTGGACATACTGGTTCGGTGGTAAGATGGGAATCTGCAGCGAACGCAGCCTTTACAGGTACAGTTACTTCTATTCCGAATACTACTACCACACTCACAGTTACCAATGCAACTGCTACAATTTATTACCGTGCGGTAGTGAAAAGTGGTCAGTGTACTGAAGCGAATACGCCAAGTACGGAGATTAAGATTGGTGGTTGTGCGATAGTGGTAAGTGCAAAAGTTTTATTGGGTAATGGTACAATGGTTGGTTGGACAAGTGTTAATACTTTGGCTAATTTCCCAACTACTGATCCATATCTGAACGCACCTTATAGTACGTCTGGTAATTTCCCTCATGTCAATAGTGGTGCTACTGCGACTATTGCTTCTCCAAGTACAGTTTTAGCTGTTACTGGTGCAAATGCAATTGTTGATTGGATGTTTATTGAATTAAGAACAGGTACTGCTACTTCAACAACTGTAGCTTATTCAAAAGCTGTTTTATTGCAAGCAGATGGAGATATGGTTGAAACAGATGGAGTATCTCCAGTTTCATTCAGTGCGCCAGCGGGTGACTATTACGTTGCAATAAAGAATAGAAATCATATTGGTTTTAGAACTCAGAATGCAATCGCAATAAGTTCTGCTCCACTATCTTTAGACTTGTCAAATGGTTCTGTTGCTATTTATGGTTCAGATGCACTTCGAATTCAAGGTGCTAACCGTATTATGTGGTCAGGAGATGCCGATTCAAATACTTATATCGACTCGGATGATTTTAACTTATTTGATCCAGTCAATGGTGCTGTGGTTGATGAGTATAATCAACTTGATTTTGATTTAGACGGAGATGTGGATGTTGATGACTTTGGAATATTCGAGCTTGCAAACGGCTTGGCTATACAGCAAATCGATTAATTAACTAATTTATGGGGCGTGAAAACGCCCCATAATACTAAAAAAATTATATTATGAAAAAATTAATTTATCTTGTTTTCATGCTTTTAGCATTTAAAAGTAATAGTCAGACGTACGGGTTACAATTTTCAAATCCAGTAATAAGTGGGACTGATTTTTTGGTTACGGTGAGAATAAAGCCAACGAGTACAGTTTTTGGGTTAGGCTCTTGTAATATTCGATTTAATTACAATGAAGCAGGATTAACATTAGTCCCGTCAGCTACTCAATCCACAACAGTTGTTGCCAATTATTTGAGCGGACAATATTCAAACCCAACAGTTACGAAAATAACAACTTCTGGAGTTCAATGGGGTTCGGTAAACTTTACTATCAGTAGTTCAAATACACCTTTGATGGTTACTTCTACAGGTTTGGATATTGTTAGAATTAAATTTACGATTACAAATCCTGCGCAATTTGCAGGATTAAAATGGCGTATTAGTGATGGAACTTATACTAATGAGCTTCCAACGGCATCGGGTGCTAATACAGCACTTGTTAAAAAACTAGAAATGGCAACTGCAACAACTATTAACGCAGATGCAACACTTACAACTGCAGGAAATTTACAATCAGCACCACTCCCAATCGAACTTTCTTCTTTCACAGCTATACAAAACGGTACAGCAAATGAAATTCGTTGGACAACAGAGATAGAGAAAAATATCAAAAATTTTGAAGTACAAAAGTCAAAAGATGCTAAAACTTGGACTGTTTTGGGTACTGCAAATCCTAATGCTATCAAGCGTTATGATATGAAAGACGAAACGCCATTTTTAACGACTTATTACCGTTTACGTACCAATGAAAATGATGGTAGAGAATCTACTTCAAATACAGTAGTGGTATATCGTGGCGATAAGGCTAACATTTTAGAGCTTTCTCCTAATCCAACTTCTCGTGACATCAAAGTAAAATTTGAATCGGCAGAAGCAAGCGAAGTTACTTTACAAGTATTGGATATGGTAGGTCGTGTACATTCTAACTCAGCGTTAGATGTTACGAAGGGTACAAATTTGATTGATGTTGCTACATCAGCGTTGCCAGCAGGTGTTTATTATTTAAACCTTAATACTGGCGCAACTACTTTAACACAGCGTTTTGTGAAGCAATAAGTATTTAGCAAGAAAAACACAAAGTGAAAAATTTTATTTTTCACTTTAAGACTTTTCATGCGTTAAACAAGTATAGTACAAACCTGACTGCGAAAGTAGTCAGGTTTTTTTTTACATTTTCCTCAACTGTAGCGAGCATCTGTATCGGTCTTCGTGGTAGGTGTCGTACAAGGTATCTATCTGATTTACAATGTTTTGTATGCCGTACTCTTGCGCCCAAACCAATAATCCTTTGGGATAGTTTACGCCTTTTAGCATGGCGGTATCTATATCTTCTGCACTTGCAATATTCCAATAAAGGGCGTCTGCTGCCTCGTTGAAAAGCATAACCATGATGCGATTAAAAATTAAATTTTGTACTTCTTCTGCTTTATTTGCTTCTAAAACAGGCGCATTTTCTCCGTATTGATAAAAACCACGACCTGTTTTTTTACCGAGCCAACCTGCTTCAAAAAGTCTTTTTTGACTAAAAGATGGCTTGTAACGAGGGTCGAAATAAAAGGAATTAAAAACAGATTCGGTTACTCTAAAATTGACATCGTGTCCTATAAAATCCATGAGTTCAAAAGGGCCCATACGAAATCCACCTTTGTTTTTCATCGCAAAATCTATGGTTGCAATATCTGCAATACCTTCATCTAAAATACGTAGGGCTTCGCTGTAAAATGGTCGAGCGATACGATTGACAATAAAAGCGGGTGTATCTCTACAAAGTACAGTTGTTTTCTTCCAGCTTTCAATCAGTTGTTTACAAAGTGCAACTACTTGGTTATCAGTCTGTAATGCAGGTATTATTTCTACCAAAGCCATCAGTGGCGCAGGATTGAAAAAGTGGATACCGATAACTCTATTGGGTTTTGTACAAGCGGCGGCAATAGCAGTGATAGAGAGCGACGAGGTATTTGTTGCCAAAATACAATCGTTAGAAACGATTTTTTCTACTTCCGAAAAAACTTTTTTCTTCACTTCTATATCTTCTACGATAGCCTCTATAATCAACGCACAATCAGCGAGTTGTTCAATATTTTTTACAAAAAAAAGCCTTACAAAAATACTTTTCGCATCTGTAATTTT
>JANMIV010000390.1:0-4017 GCA_031375995.1 Bacteroidota bacterium | reverse complement strand
CATCTTTGCTCATCCACTCTCCTACTTTATAGTCGCCATTTACCATGCAGAAAATGCCTTCTGGTAAATTGTTTTCCTTCAAAATTTTTGCCATTAGCAATTGACATGCTATACCTGAAAGTGGTGTTTTTTCAGAAGGTTTCCATACGCATACATCGCCACATACAGCAGCCAACATGCTATTCCAACTCCATACGGCCACTGGAAAGTTAAAGGCCGAAATAATACCTACTATACCCAATGGGTGGTACTGCTCGTACATTCTGTGGTTGGGACGCTCGCTGTGCATGGTAGAACCCGTTAATTGACGGCTTAATCCTACCGCAAAATCACATATATCAATCATTTCCTGCACCTCACCTAAACCTTCCTGTAAGCTTTTACCCATTTCATAGCTTACCAACTGGCCAAGTGCTTGTTTATACTCGCGCAATAAGTTTCCATATTGGCGTACAATTTCGCCTCTTTTGGGTGCTGGCATTTTGCGCCATACTTTAAAGGCTTCTTCTGCCTCAGCAATTACTTTATTGTATTCTGCTTCAGTCGTAAATTTTACTTTGGCTATTAGTTTACCGTCAACCGGTGAATATACCTCTTTTATTTCTGCACTGGAATCAGCAAAATGCTGCTGCCCTGTAGAAGTTCCTTCGTTTATGTCTTTTAAGTTTAATGTTGCTAAAAAATCAAGGGAAAATGATTGTGTTGCGCTCATGTGTCTGTATTATTTTTTTTAATGATAGGCTTGTAAAAACGTGGCAAAGCTATGCATTTTAATCTGATACCAAATAAATTATTTTAAGGCATTTTTTACCAATTTTGTCGGACTCAATGCATTTAAATTCAGTATAAAACTGGCTCGCTCAAAAGGATGAGATAAGCCTCCACCTAACTCCCAAGCATCTAGCACATTTTGACTGGCAAATAGAGGTAAATAGATTTCGAATACGTTTTTTGCAATGCTAATATATATACCTCCCACTGATGAAAATACTGTTTCATAGCTGTACAAACCTGTTTGTGGAGCAAAGGAAAAAGTTTCACCATAGCTACAATCAGTATAAAAACCAATAGGTAACTTAAATGGAAAGGGAATAGTAAAATTGGCCGCAGTAATCCATGATTTACTATTGCCCAAACTGGCAAAGTTTCTAAAACCTGCATCTCTATTTATTACTTGGCGTGCCAACCAAAAGTCTTGTTGTGTGCGTTCCGCTCTTCCAAGCATGGCTTCATCGTAAAAGTAATCATTGAACCCATTTGTTCCACCTAACTGAAAATAAGTACGCGATTGATTTAAATCTGTTTCCGTTGTGGTTTGTTGGTTCAAAAAAGTTCCTCCAAAAAGCCTTATATTTACTTTTTTCTTGCCCGTACTATAAGCTATTCCTTGGTTTATTTCTACTGTTAAACGGCTGTAATTATAAGCGGCTGTTCCTATTTGTAAATTGGCTTTAAGCTGGGTTGGATAGGTTGCTAAATTATGCTTAACAATATGTGTGGCATCAAAAGCTGACATACTGGTATTGTTCCATTTGTTAAAATACCCTTCATGCCTTATGTTTTCAAGTATTGTTATATGGCGCATTATCAATTTATTTTCAAATAAACTCCTTGCTTCCGCCTGTTTAAAATTAATTTCTACCCTTGGGGCTAATTTTTCGTATGTAATTCCACCAAATTGATTACCAACCAAGCCTTTAGAGGCAAACCTAGCGGCATTTACACCTAATTTTATACTTTTGATAAAAGGGCTGGAAATAGATATATTTTTTGCCAAACCAAAATAACCATTCCAATCACTGGTGGTAAAACTGTACAATGGGGTAAAGTTAAACTCCGTTTTCTGGTTAGGAAAAAAATCACTATTGATAAATAAACCCAGCATGCTTTTGTTGTAATTATTCCAGCCATAAAGGGGAATACAAAATATTTGATGCTTTTTAGGATTTTCCAATGCAGGAATAAAACGAATGCTTAATGGCTTATGAAAAGAATTGTTTTGCCTATACAATTCAATGGAAGATTGGTTTTGGTCAATTACTAAATCTTTCATTAAACTATCTTTTGCTAAAAGAGGAACTAAATCCAATTTCTTTCTACCAATAAATCCTTCATAGTGTTTGGTTCTTATCGGCTGCTTATCTGCATTTAGTGATGTTAAACTAAAAGGGACATTTAAACCGCTCTTATTTTCAATTGTAATCTCATTATTTCCAACTTTTGTTATTTTATAATCCATTTTTTTGGTGCTACCCAATACATCATCAAAAAACCAACTTAAATTCTCCTTGGTAAATGTTTCTGCGTGGTTTCTAAAATCGTCAGGAAGCGGGTGCTTAAACTTCCATTTTTCGTAATATGCTTTCATCATGGCATCCATTTTTTCATTACCCAAGTAGTTTTGCAGCATATAAAAGCTCAATGGATTTTTGGCATATATAATAGCTCCATAGTTAAAATCGGTGTAAACAGTAGAAGGCAAATTTCCTACTTGATCTTCATTTTGCCTAGCAGCAATGGAGTATAGGAATCTAGCTTGTCCAAAGCCCTCTGCATCTAAGTTAAATACATCTTTTAGCATATTTTGAGACTGAGGATATTTCAGCTTCACCGAATCGTTTTTTTCCTGCGTACACCTGCTTTCGTAGTAGGTATTAAGGCTTTCATCCATCCAAGGATAGGCTCTTTCATTGCTACCCAAAATGCCATAAAACCAATTATGTCCCACTTCATGAATAATGGTTGTTCTATCTGTACTACCACAATTGGTAATGGTAGGGTACTCCATGCCACCGCCTGCTTTTAAAGGTGTAATTACTACTTGCGCTATATTATATGGATAGTTTCCAATGTGGTCAGAATAATATTTTACCCCTTCATTGGTATATTGAGTGCCTTGCCCATTTATTTGTTTGGCAAAATACCAAGTAGCCACTTTTTTGCCATTGGAAAGTAGTACTTCGTCTTTTCTTACATTGAATTCTTTACTGGCAAACCAAGCAAAATCGTGCACGGAATCTTGCGTATATCTCAAGGTTTTAGAGTACTTGCTTGTCAAAGGTATTTCGTCAAATGTTCTTATTGAACCTTCTGCCAAACCATTCAAAAATTGTCTTTCTTCTTCGTTTTGCAAATTGCCTGTTGCTGCCACTACGTAATTCTTAGGAATAGTAATACTTACATCAAAACTACCAAATTCACTGTAAAACTCGCCTTGGTCTAAGTAAGGCATCGGATTCCATCCATTTACATCATATACGGCTGGCTTAGGATACCACTGTGTAATGCAATACAACTGATTTTCGTGCCCTAAACGGCTATATACTTTGGGTAACTTTACATAAAAAGGAGTGCTAATGGTTATGCTGGCATTGGGCTTTAAAGGCTCTTTTAAGTTTAATAAAGCAATATCTATGTCTTTGGTATATTGCCAATCTATCTTTTGGTTATCCACCAAAAAATTCAAACTATCAATATTGCCTCTTTCTTCTGTTTTGGCAAAATAAAAGTCTGTTTTTCCATTTTCTAAATGTTGTTTGGCAAAGGCGGTATTGCGGCTGCTATATGCATTGGGCCAAAGGTGCATATAAATTTGTGTTAGGGTATTGGGCGAATTATTGGTATAAACCATTTGAATATTGGCCTTTAGTGTATTATCTGAATCATTTAAACTAACACTAATGGTATAGGCAACATGTTGCTGCCAAGGCGATTGATTTAGTTTTTGGGCTATACCCAATTGGTAGAACGAGAGTAGAACTACAAATAAAAATAATCTTTTCATCAAATTGTTTTTTTGTTTTTAACAAGTGTTCAAATATTTGTAAAATATCTGACCTTAAAAAGACCATTTAAATAATATATGGTTTTATATTTGTAAAACCAATTAAGATTAGTTGTATGATGGACGGTGAAGATTTTTTAAGTGAAGACGTAAGCAATGATGTGGAACGGTATGAAAAAATGCTGCGTAATAAGACGAATGAGTATTTTGAAGCGGAGGCATTAGAGGAAATA
>JANMIV010000389.1:0-6421 GCA_031375995.1 Bacteroidota bacterium | reverse complement strand
AGCTTTTACTTCATCTAAATGCACATCCATACTGTAACGGATTCCGCCCTTACTTGGACCTAAATTTGCGTTGTGAACTACTCTAAAACCTTCAAATACTTTCACTTTACCATCGTCCATGGTAACAGGAATATTTACTATTACTGTTTTTTGTGGAGCAATTAATACGTTGTAATCACTTTCATCAAGACCAATAATTTTTGCAGCTTGATCAAATCTTAGTTTCATTGACTCAAATGGATTCTCTGAGCCATGCTTAATCACGTTATCTTTTTGTGACATATTTTTATTGTTTTTAGTGTTAAAATAATAGTGGAGACAAACCTAAACATTTTTTATAAAAATGCTAATTTATTCGATTCAATTATCCACTTGTTGGTTGTTGGTATTTAGTTGTTTGTTGACAGTTGCTTGCTAAATCTATATTTTTCTATTGCATTAAAAGCACTCACCATTAAAGCATTAAGAAATCCTACTCATTAAATTGTGGGCTGTTTCTGTTAAAATAGCCAATTTTGACGGCTCTGTTTGTAACTGGTTCAGGTGCTCAAATGCCAAATCAAAGTAGGCTTGTTTTTGTTTTTCGGCAAAATCATGAATCATATATTTACCATATAAGTGCAACACTGTTTCAATTTTTTCTTCCTCCGATTTATTTTTATACGTATCTTCTATAAGTATTTTATCGTCTTTATTAACGCAGGCTAAGAGTTCTATAAGCAGCAATGTCTTTTTATTGGCAGCAATGTCTCCCCCTATTTTTTTTCCTACAGCATCTCCTTCTCCAAAACTATCCAATATATCGTCCTGTATTTGAAAAGCGATACCAATATTTTTGCCAAACTCATATAAATGTTGCGCATCTGCTTCACTAGCACCGCCAATAAGCGCACCTATTTGCAATGAACAACCCAATAATACGGCCGTTTTTAACTTTATCATTTCTATATATTCCGTATGTGAAACATTGGGCTGTGTTTCAAAATTCATATCTATTTGCTGGCCTTCACAAACTTCTATGGCTGTTTGGTTAAATATTTCGAGTAATAGAGGCAGCTTATTATATTCGGTTTTACACAATAATTGAGTTGCTTTTATCATCATCAAATCGCCACTTAAAATGGCTATGGGTAAATTCCATTTTTTATAAACGGTTTCTTTGCCTCTTCGCAAAGGGGCATTGTCCATTATATCATCATGTATAAGCGTAAAATTATGGAATACTTCTATGGCATGGGCAGCATGCAAAGCTTTATCTATTTCGGTTTGGAATATATTGCACGACATAAGGGTTAATATAGGGCGAAGTCTTTTGCCGCCCAATTCCATCATATAGTGTATAGGTTCGTATAATTCTTTGGGATTATTTCCGTAATGTGCCTTATGAATATGGTTGATAAAAATATCGTACAGTTGTTGGTATGTTCTCATGCAATGCTTTTAAAGCGTACTGTTTTGGGGTGATTCTACTTGTAATTTTTGTAATGCTCTTTCTAGTTTTTCAAGCAACACTGGAATGTCGCTTTCCTTTAAAGTACCAACAGAAATGCGGTACCAGTCAGTACCAGCTTCACAACCAAAAGCAGTAAAAGGCACTACTGCCAATTGTGCGTGGTTGAGTAGAAAAGCTGTAATATGTTCTGTTTTTGATATCAATCCTTCAGGAGCAATTTTGCCCATTAAAGCAAATTGTGCTGTTAAATAAATGGCGCCCTCTGGTGATATAATTTGTACAGGAAAGCCTTTTTGTTTCAGTTCTTCAAATCCTTTGTAAAGTCCATTGAATCTAATATCTAACTTTTGTTTTAGTTCTACAAGAAAGCTATTCAATGCCTCATCGTTGTTTAAAAAATGGGCTGTTGCCATTTGTTCTGCTTTTGGTGCCCAAGCCCCAACATGCCCAAGTATTGATTTCATTCTACTTATTACATGGGCTGGCCCCATGCTCCAGCCAACTCGTACCCCTGTAGCGGCCAAACTTTTGCTAATTCCATCAACAAAAATGGTATATTTTTTCATTTCAGGGCGCAAACTTACTGGGTTGTAATGCTCTATTCCTTTGGTTCGTAGCATCCAATATATTTGATCGTATATAATGTACAATGGTTTTTGATCAGGGCCTCGCCTATTGTTTTCAGCCAATACTAAATCGCATATGGCTTCTAATTGGTCTTTTTTAAAGGTAGTTCCTGTAGGATTTAGCGGAGAGCACAATGCCAATAAAACAGCATCTTTTAAATGCGGCTCTAATTCGGCAGGAGTTGGCATAAAACCATTTGCTGGCTGGGTTTGTATTTCTATTTTTTGTGCATTGGTTAAATGGCAATAGTGGTTGTTATTCCAACTAGGAACAGGATAAATTACTTTATCGTTGGCATCTATTATGGTCTGGTAAATAGCATATATTAAAGGCCTTCCTCCTCCAGCTACCATAATTTCATCGTCTGCAAAATCAATTAATTCGTGTTTACTAATGAATTGTTGGATGGCTTTTTTAAGTTCCATTACCCCATCGGCTGGCGGATAATTGGTCTGGTTTTCATGGTAAGCTCTAATAATTAATTCTTTCAGTTCATATGGAATACTGAATACATTTGGATTGAAATCACCAATGGTAAGGTTGTATATTTGCTGGCCTTCGCGTATTTTTTGATTGATTTCATTGCCGAGTTTTATAATCTCTGAGCCAATCAAATTTGCTGCCTTTACTGATACTTTTTGCATGAATCGAAACTATTATTATTTTATAAAAGGCAATAATAAATATTTCAACAATTAGACCACCAATTAATATTACGCTTTTTCTAATTGTGCTATCATTTTGGCAATTCTGTCTTCTATTTTTTCGCTACTTAGTTTTTCTCTCAATTTATCTACCATAATTGGAAAGCAAAAAGGGCTGGCTTGGTTTATATTTTTTATGACTATTTCCTGTGTATTGATGCGCAATAAAGCCATACGCAAACGCTGCTCTTCCAATTGGTCATTCAATACCTCACTATAAGCCTGTTGTAAAAACAAGTTGTCGGGTTCTATATCATTAAATACTTCAAAAAACATTTTACTACTGGCTTGTAAATGCTTTGTTAGCATGGCTTTCCCTGGAAATCCGGTAAATATCAATCCAGCTATTTTGGCTATATCTCTAAATTTTCTGCTTGCCATCTCTGCCGCATTCATACTTTGCAATAAATCATGTTGCAAATCTTCTGTTCCAAAAGCGTTATCGCCTAAGGCATCCACTATAGGAATTGGTTCATCACTGAGTAACTCAAAACCATAATCGTTATAAGCCATAGAAATACTTATAGGCTTCATAATGGAAATGCGGTAAGCAATTAAACTGGCTAAACCCTCATGCACCAAACGACCTTCAAATGGATAAATAAATACATGGAACCCATCTTTACTCTGCAATTGTTCAATTAGCAATTGCTGTTTATTGGGCACTAAAGAAATATGCTGCTGGGTTGTTAATAGCTCACGTATTGACTGGTATTCCGTATCTAAGTCTTTGCTAACTAAAAAATGGTCTAAACCCTGCCTAAGCATATCAGACACTTGGCTGCTAAATGGCATACGACCACCTTGCCAACTGGGTACTACCGCATTTTTAGCATTTGATTTTTTAACATAAACTGTTTGGTTTCTAATTTCTATCAACTCCAAAGTTTTTCCTGCAAACCAAAATACGGAACCTTGTTTCAATGAAGTAAAAAACCACTCTTCTACTGTTCCTAATGAACCTCCTCTTTTGTATTTAACCACCAATGAGGTACCGCTGCTAATAGTCCCAATATTAATTCTATGGCGCAAGGCTATTTGTTTGCTGTTTACCTTATAAACACCATCTTCCATCATTTCTACTTTATAAAACTCATTGTAGGCAGCCAATGCTTTGCCGCCTTGGGTAATATAGGTTAATAAAAAATCCCAGTCGGCCAGGGTAATACTCCTAAAGCAGTATGTTGACTGCACTTGCTTTAGCAAATCAGTTGGTTTAAATCCATCGCCAACCGCCAGCGTAACCATGTATTGACTCAATACATCAAATGCATTTTCAATAGGTATTTTGCTCTCCATTTTACCTATTAAAATAGACTGTCGCAATGCAGATGCTTCCATTAATTCCAACGCATGCGTAGGCAAAAAATAAATAGTAGATTTAGCACCAGGTTGATGTCCACTCCTACCTGCTCTTTGCAAAAAACGGGCTACTCCTTTAGGGCCGCCTATTTGAATAATTTGATCTACTGGACGAAAATCAACGCCTAAATCTAAGCTACTGGTACAAACCACCGCTTTTAAATTGGCAGCATGTAAATTCTCTTCCACCCAAGTTCTAATCTCTCCACTTAGCGAACCATGGTGCATGGCTATTTTTCCTGCTAAATCTGGATTTGCCTCCAGCAATGCCCTATACCAAATTTCCGTTTGTGCGCGGGTATTGGTAAAAATGAGTGAGGTTTTAGCTTGGTCTATTATAGGAATAAGCTTATCAATTAGTTTTAAACCCAAATGCCCCGCCCATGGAAAGTTTTCAGACTCATTGGGTAGTATGGATATAATTTCAATCTCTTTGTGAATATTGGCTTTTACTAAAACACTTTCCTTGTTTTCTTTTTGTAATACTGGGTATAACAATACCTGTTGTGCTTGTTCTAAATTGCCAATGGTGGCACTAATTCCCCATACTCGCAAATGTTCACAATGATGCACTAAGTAAGAAATAGCCAATTCCATTTGTACCCCTCTTTTATTGCCTATTAACTCATGCCACTCATCTATTACAATGGCTTGCAAATTCTGAAAAAGTGCTTTAGTATCTTTTTGAGCCAACATCAATTGCAAACTTTCGGGCGTAGTAATTAAAAAATCAGGTTGTTTTTTACTTTGTTTCGCTCGGTCTTTACTAGAAGTATCGCCTGTTCGGGTGGCAACAACCCAATCTGTTTCTAAAAACGAAGCGGCTTCGCTTACTGCCGATTGCAAATCTTTGGTCAGTGCTTTAATTGGGCTTATCCAAATGGCTTTAATACCCTTTTTGTTCTTTAGTTTTTGAGCCTCGGCTAATATTGGCAATGCTAAAGCAAAGGTTTTACCGCTACCAGTTGGTGCATTTAGCAAACCACTTTTACCTGATAAATAAGCTTGCCAACACTCCTCTTGAAAAGGAAATGCTTGATAGCCTTTTTGTTTAAAATAAGTATGCAGTAGTGATAGCATTTGTTGTGTACAATAATAATAATTGCAAAATGTTTTAGCAGGAAATAAAAAATTACGGACTGATATCTGCTCTATTTAAACCATTAAAATGGTTTAAGCTGTTTGTTATTGCCATAACCCACGGTTTAAACCATGGGTTATAAAAAGCATTCGATATTGATTAATGGTTTTAACCATTTTGCAGCAACTAACTTTTATCCAATCCATAAATCTTTAAAAAATCGTCATGCTCCTGTTGGAATGTTTTCTTCCTATGATGCTCCTTTTGGTTTTTTATATATTGAAAAACTTTCTCGACCACAGATTCTGAAACAGAAAAAGCTGCATAACCTGTTTGCCATGAAAACTTTTCTACCGTTAAATTATCTTGATTGATATAATGAGAGCTGCTTCCTTTAATTTGTTTGATTACTTCGGCAATTGATTTTTGTGGATTTAATAAAAATAGACAATGTATATGATCTGGCATTCATTTGATAATTCTTACTGGACAGCCTATCTCACGTAGTTGTTCAGATAAAAATTGATGAATCTTTTTTTCTATTTTTTGATTGATAAATGGAGCTCTGTGTTTAGTCCCCCAAATGGCATGAATCCATATTTTATTAAATGAATGTGGCATAATGTGTCTGTTTTATTTAAACAATTAAAATGGTTTTGGTTTGTTATATACTGCCATAACCCGCGGTTTAAACCGTGGGTTATGAAAGGCATTCGATATTGATTTAATCTTCAAAAGTATAAATTTAACCAATTGCTATCTTTCACACAAACCTGTAAAACGTGTTCTATTTGCTTGTTATCGCCATAACCCACGGTTTAAACCGTGGGTTATGAAAAGCATTCGGCTTACTAACCAGTAACTTTGGTATTAATTTGCTCCAATTACTTTTCTATAGAATAAATACAAAACATTTATTCTAAATAATAAGCGTTTATCACTCTTTTTAGAAAAATGTTTATCATTGCATAGCATGCAACAAACCCAATCTATATACAAACTTACAGCTTTATGGGCTTTTGCAGAGTGCAGCCTAGGTGGACTCATGCATTTGTTTAAAATACCATTTACTGGCTTTTTTGTAGGTGGTTTCGCTGTATTAATCATTGGCTTAATTGCCTTTTTTAGTCAACAAAACTTTAAAACAATTCTACAAGCTACCGTTTTAGTGGTTTTGGTAAAAGCTGCTGTAAG
>JANMIV010000333.1:0-3975 GCA_031375995.1 Bacteroidota bacterium | reverse complement strand
GTCTGATATTTTTATCGATTCTTTGCAAACTAACGGAGACATTTTTCATTTTAGACCCAGTCTTTTCACTAGTATAGGTCGTAGTCGCGCAGTCTTCGAATTTGGTTTGAAGGTTTTTTTGCTTAGTAAATTTGTCAATATGGTTAACTTCATATTGGCAGTTTTGTCCATACGAAAATTGTCTCAAAAACAATAAAATAAATAGAATTGCATTTCTCATAATTAGTTTAAGTTTCATTGTCATTTGTTTGTTACATGGCATTACATCAAAAGTCAGCCCGTCAAAACACTACGTTCTATCGTTCAAATATATAAAAAACCAACAGCTTTTGGATTGAGTTAAATTGCTTGGCAAATAAAATACCGCGTTTGGTTATTCTAGGCGTTTTTTAGTCTTCAAATCAATTAAAAAAAGTTGATTTCCGTTTTGAAGAGGAATGGTTTTCATGGGGTACAATTTTAAAAAATTACCAAAAGCGTTTTTGGGTAATTTTTCTTCAATAAATGCCAAATATTTGCAGCCTTCCTTGCATAAATTAGTGACTATTTTTTCATTTATAACGTCAATTGGTATTGACCAACCATTCCTTTTTGCCCTATACAAAATAAGTGGACAGTGTACTGATAATTTACCATAGGAAACAATAAGCAAATCTTTTTCATTCGAGTTTTCCGCAATTTGTTTTCCAATATCTTCATATATTATTTCCTGTTTAAAGAAACTTTTTTCAGAAAAACTAACAGCACTGATACATAAAGTCACTAGAAAAAAAAGCTGTATAAGGATGCTATTTTTTGATTCTAAAAAGTCTGCCAGAAATTCAATACCTATTGCCATAAAAATGGCAAATAAGGGTACAAATGGTATTTGGTAATAGTTATGAATCACATTGAGGAAAAAAAATATCAATAAATACACAATTACTCCTAAAAACCAGTACCAAAGTAGGCTATACTTTTTTCTGAAAATAGAAACACAAACGCCAATTAAAAAAAATCCTGTTCCAATATATCCTGCGCTCAAATCATATACTAACCTATCAAAAAGCGTACTCCAGTTTCTACTCACAAAACGATGCTCGAGAGTGCCAAAATACCACCTAAAATTATCGTCAAACTTTCTGTATCCTTGAATAAAGGACCAATCGGGTGCAAGAGAATTAATGGCATTTGATTTAAATGTCCACCAAGCAAATAACAAGGCAGGATAAACAAATAAAATAGTCCACTTTAGGCAAAACGGCCATTTTTTTTCTTTGGTAATAAAGTATATTAATGGAAAACAAAATGAAATAGCATAAGGTACTTTTACCAAAAAAGCGATTGTTGCAAATAGGCTACCAATAACTATTTTTTTTACCTTCTGCTCTTTTATTCCTACTAAATAGTAGTAGTTCATACCCATTGCAAAAGAGAGCGCAAAAAAATCAATGTGCAAAGCCCGAGAGTAATAATAGGATAAGGGTAAAAAAGTATAAATGATGGTGGAAAACATGGCTGTTTTCTTTTGAAGGAAAAAAGCACAGTTTTTATAAAAATAAAAAACGCCTAGCGTGTAAAAAAACAAAAAAAACAAACGGGCAATGATTGTACTGGGTTCAAAAATTTGATAAAGCCAAGCTATCAATGCTTCTGTTAAAGGAAATTCTAAAATAAGGGTTTTATATCCTCCCATCCAACAAACGGCAGGATGCAAAAAATCGACACCGTTTTTATAAAAATCCCAAATATAATTAGCAGTATCGCATTGCCTCCAACTATGCGGATCATCAATTATTTCACCCAAATGGAAAAACCTTAAGGAAATTGAAAATAAAACCAAAGTAACAAACAACAGATGATAGAAACTTTCAGTTTCAAGAATTGAATAATTACGCCATTTGTTCTTTATTGAATTAATCATATTCTATTTAGCTTTTTTACACCTTTCCCTTTAAAAATGCATGCACATTTTTCTCATTTAATGGGGCGTTCAATTTATAACGCATTTTGTTTAAATAAAAACGGTCTGATTTTTCATTTCCATAGCCATAACTTTCATTCCAATTGTATGATAGAAGCAAATCTTTTATTCTGTTTTCTTTTTCCTGTCCGTGGCAGTTTTTCCCTTTTATTTTTCCTGTATAAAAGCCATTCCTTGTTTCGAACTCGGTTGCAATTAACTGTAAGTTGTTTGTTTTACACCAATCATTTAGCCAAATGGAGGAAGATGCGGTTAAAATATAAATATCATGGTTTTGTTCTTTGTGCCATTGAATGAGGAGCAATGCACTTGGATAACAAATTGTAGGAAGCTGATTTTGACAAAACAAATTTCCCTTTTCAGTTAACTCAACTTCTGAGCAGTTTTTAAAAAAATAAGAAAAAAAACGTTCTTTCAGTTTGTGGTTTGAATAGCAATGAATATAATAAAGCAATACAAATGGAGCATTGATGATTAAACATAAAATCAACCGTTCTTTGCCTTTTGAATACTTTATAAATTCCAAAAAAGAATCTTTGAAACTGATAGTCCCATCAAAATCAATAAATGCAACACCCTTTTTTTCTTCCATGTTTACTTCTTTTAAATTCCTAACCTTTGAGATTGAAGTGAACTAAATTTTGCTGAGTGAGCAAACTTATTCTTATAACTTTTGGCAAAAGTATTTGCTGCCATTCTTGCGTCTTTGGTAAGGTATAAACGTCCGCCATAAGCAAGCACTATTTCGTCAAGTGCATCTAAAAGCCTAAATACCTTTTTATTTACTTTAAAATCTACTGCTAAAGTATAACCTTCCATCGGAAAAGAAATTGGCGAGCAGTTTGTTTCGCTTTTACCAAATGTTTTCAATACGGCTAAAAATGCACCACAACCTGATTCCGAAATTTGAGTCAATATTTTAATCAATCCTTCCTTTCCATTTTTATAAGGTATTACAAACTGGTATTGAGTAAACCCACTTTTGCCATACATTTTATTCCAATTATTGATGGCATCCAAAGGGTAAAAAAACGAATCGAATGGAATAATATTGCTTACCGATGTGCTCAATTGTTTGTGGTAAAATAAAATATTAAACAACTTAATGGTCATGCTGTTTAATGTTATTTCAGGAAAATAAAACGGAATATTTATTGTGCTTTTCTGTTGTATTCTTAAAGGGTTTTCTGCTTGTTCTGTTGTTAAATCAGTTGATGGAGTATGCTCTCCCAAATACAGAATAGATTTACCCAAATTTTTGCCTTTTGCCAAACAATCAATCCAGGCCACTGCATAGGTGCTATTTTTGTACTTTTCAAGGTAAGTAATTACTTCCTCCACATTTTTAGCCTTTATTTTCGTTTGGTTGATATAACTTGTTTCTATTTTTTTTAAATGAAACTTAACTGACAAAATAATACCTGTTAGTCCCATTCCTCCCATGGTATTGTTAAATAATATTAGGTTATCAGTTTTAGAACACTTTACTATTTCACCTGTTTCTATCAGTAGCTCAAACGACTCAATATAAGCCGAGATTGCCCCCTCTTTGTGGTGATTTTTTCCGTGAATATTAGAGGCGACCGCTCCTCCAATTGTTATAAATTTAGTGCCTGGCGTTACGGGTAAAAAAAATCCTTTTGGGACAATCACTTTCAAAATGTCACTGAGCAAAACACCCGCTTCGCAGTTGAAAATCCCATTCGTCTCGTCAAAATCAATTATTTGGTTTAATGAAAGCGTAGAAAAAATATCCTTTTGTAGCGCGCTATCTCCATAACAGCGTCCGTTTCCTCTCGGAATTATTACTTCTTTCGATTTAACCAAATCAACAATTTCATCATGGTTTTTTAAAGTATATAAATTGGCTTCTATTTGAGGGTACAAGCCCCAGTTAAATACCTTTTCCATAAATAATATATAAAAAAGTAAAAGTCCAAAGAAGAATGGCTATTTGTAAAAATCGATCTTTCCAAAGCACATCTATTGGTGATCCAGAGTTTTTCTCAACT
>JANMIV010000301.1:0-5243 GCA_031375995.1 Bacteroidota bacterium | reverse complement strand
AAAAGCTGCGGCTATACCAGCAAAAACCCCACAAGCCAATAGCAGAGTCCTATCCTTAAAATTAAGTCTATATGCTTTTGCATAGTTAGAGCCAAATGCAGCACCAGTAATTACTATTGGAGCCTCCAAACCAGACGAACCACCAAAACCTACCGTAAATGAACTGGTAAGTATTTGAGCATACATTTGTTCCTTAGGCATCATGCTTGATTTATGAGCAACTGAATAGTGTATTTGCGAAAGCCCCTTGTCTAATTTCGATTTTAATATTTTCTTGATAATTAGGACAGTAATTAATATGCCCAACAAAGGCAAAAACAAATACAAATAAGGAATGCCGAATTTTTCATTTAAACTGACGGCAATAAAGATGTAATGTGCAAATACCTTTAACACGATAGCAGCCATACCCGCAGATAAACCCACCAATACGCTTGACAATAAAATGAATTGCTTTTTGCTTAGTTTGGTTTGCAACCACCTTATTACTTGCTTTATCCTGTTAAATACAACCATTTGTTAATGTCAAAACCTACAAGCACTTATGTAAATTTAACAAACAATGATAAACCAAAAATGATAGATTGTAAACCCGATGTCCTTAACCTATTTATAATCAGCAACATTTCATTTGTTTAGCACATAACAGCCCATATTTACATAATAATGGCTAAAATGAATTTAAGGTTATTACTGAACCAATACCGCCTCTATTTTGACTAAATAAATACTTTAGCAATCCAAGTTATTCAACCATATAGACGTATAATTGCCTTTGAACGTTGTATTCCAAATAAGTGTAATTATATTTGACCACAACATTGATCCTATATTCATGTTACTAAAAAAAACAATACTAAGCACCGTTATTTGCCTATTGGCACAATTGGCTTTTAGCCAACAAGCAAAACCTGCCTATCAATACGAGCTTGATAACGCCAACAAAGCATTTAACGCTAAAAAATACAATACGGCTGCCACTATTTTTAAAAAAGCGTATCCCAAAGTAAAGGAAGAAACAGAAAAGCAAAATGTGCTTTTTATGATTGCAGAAAGTTACCGATTGAGTAATAACTACACCCAAGCTATTAAGTGGTTTGAAGATGCCATTAATGCCAAATACCCCGAGCCAAGTATTCTTTACAGTTATGGCAATTTATTGAAATACTTTGAGCGCTATGAAGATGCTGGAAGAGCATTTTACGACTATTCTTTTGAAGTACCTGATGATGTAAATGGGAAAAGAGCATTTGAATCATGCGCTATAGCTCAGCTATGGAAAAGCAATCCTCAAAAATTCAATATCAACCCAGTAAAAGAAATAAACACAGAATTCAGCGATTACTCACCCTATTACAGCAATGGAAAGCTGTTTTGGAGCTCCACACGCAAGGAAAGTCAAGGTAACCTTATATTTGAATGGACAGGACAAAAAATGTGCGATTTGTTTGAGGTAGATTATACCAACAATGCCATTGGCGGTAAACCTAGCAACCTAAAAGGAAAAATAAACAGCAACTACAACGATGGCGCTTTATGCGCTGATACCTTAGGCAATGTTATTTATTTTACGCAATGCAATGGCATTGATGGCAAAGGAATTAATTGTAAAATATTTGTAAGCTACAAACAAAACAACTTATGGAGCGACCCCACTTTATTGCCTTTTAACTCAGATAGTTTTAGTTGTGGTCAACCCAGCATAAGCAAAGATGGAAAAAAGCTCTACTTTTCTAGTGATATGCCGGGTGGCTTGGGCGAAAAAGATATTTATGTAACTCAGTATGACGAAATAAAAGCCACTTGGCAAAAACCAATAAACCTTGGCAATACAGTGAATACCTATGCCGATGATATGTTTCCATATATTAGTGAAGACAATGAACTATACTATGCTAGCAAAGGCAAAGGCGGACTAGGTGGCTTAGATTTATTTAAAACGGCTGATTCTATTAATACCTACAAAGTACCAGTAAACTTACAATACCCAATTAATAGCGGTGGCGATGATTTTGGTATTAGTTTCATTCCTAAATGGCAATGGAGTGAAGAAAAACCAATTGCTTTTTTTAGCTCGAATAGAGTAAATGGAGTGGGCGATGATGATATATACAGTATTAGTATAAAACCATTTGTATTTTTAGTAAAGGGGAAAGTGCTTGATAGAGAAGGAAACGCGGTATTGAGCAAAGCCAACGTGAGCCTAAACAGCGATAAAGGTGCACCTATTTTTAATATTCTTACCAACGAGAATGGACTATTTACGGGTGAAATTCCTCTGAATGCTTTTCAAAACTTGATAGTAAATAAAGCCAGTTATTTTGCTAGTACTCCCATTGGTATTTCAAGTTTGGGTTTAAAAAAGGATTCAGTGCTTGAACTAACTATTTATTTAGATGCCATTCCTTCGCCTGAAACAGATTTTACACTACAAGGTATTTTTTACGATGTAGATAAATACGACTTAAGGCCAGAATCAAAGCAAATATTGGACTCATTGGCTATTATTTTAAGAAACAACCCAACTATTACTATAGAAATAGGTTCGCATACAGATAGCCGTGCACCAGCTGATTATAACTTAACCCTATCAAAGAAAAGGGCTCAAAGTTGTGTTGACTATTTACTAGCCAGTAAAATAGCCAAAGACAGGCTAATAGCCGTAGGCTATGGAGAAACAAAACTGGTAAACGATTGCAGTGATGGTGAGGACTGCACAGAAGAACAACACCAGCAAAATAGGCGTACCACATTTAGGGTTTTAAAAACAGATTATAAGCGGTAAAAAATATGCACCATTTAGAACCACACTTTTTATGGCGCGATATTTATAAAAGTGAAGAAGATGCCAATTCTCCCTTTTTTGAGCGTGAATACAGTGAATTTGATTTTACAAACCAAATATATAATTACCTACTTCACCCTCAATGGGATTTCTTTGGTACACCCACCCTTTTCATAAAAATTCTTTTTGCCGATTACCAAAAAGGATTTTTAATAGCCGAACTTATAGGAGAATGGAATGATGCCTTGCACAATGATATTATGTTCCTTAAAAGAGATGTTTTAGAAGTATTTATTGACAGCGGTATTGACAAATTTATACTCATAGGCGAAAATGTATTGAACTTCCATGCCAGTGATGATAGTTACTATGAAGATTGGTACCAAGATATTGAGGACACGGGTTGGATTGTAGCCATTAACTTCCAAGAGCATGTGCTCCAAGAATTTAGGCATAGTAATATTGACTACTATATTAATTTTGGTGGCGAACTAGACAATATGGTTTGGCGTACCTTTAGCCCATTTCAATTGTACCAAAAAGTAAAAGAAATTATTAGTAAACGATTGAACTAGCTCTATCTTAGGTAAAACTTACACCTAGCGTTGCCAACTCTTTTAAAATAGGTTCGTAAAACTCCTTGGTAATGGGAATGCAAATCCCTTGGGCTTGTATTTTTCCCTGTAAAATAAGTTTTGTAGCTATTGCCATAGGCAAACCTACCGTTTTTGCCATTGCAGTATAGGTTTTATCCTCTCCCTTTACTATCAGTGTGCTACTTTCCTTTTGCTCTTTTTTGCCAACAGTAAACACTATTTCGTGCTTCATTACTATCATGTCTAAATCGGTTTTTTCCAAGAACCATTTCTTTTGTAATAGCTGTTGCAATATTTGTGCAGGTGTGGCTGTTTTGAGTCCTATTAAATCATGGCTAAACAAACCTAACCATGCTATGCGTTTATACTCTTTGCTTGATTTGCTTATATTTAGGAATGAACAAAATACATCTTCTACATTTTGTGTAGTAGCACCACTTAAAAAAGAAGCCATTAAATCCCTATAAGTAAGCGTTTCGCTGTGCTGAATAGTGTAGCTATCGTCAGTTAAACCAAGTTGCACCAATAAATTCCAACTTTTACTAAAGCCTTTCTTACGCAAAGTACCACGCAAAACAGTTTTGGCACTGCTTATTCCGTATGGTGTTATATAGCCCAAACTATCTCTATTGGCATAACTTTCAAATATTCCTTGTCCATCAACCTTTACGGTTTCTGTTTGGTCAAAAATGCGATTAGAGGGAATAAATTTTATCAGACCATTTTCCAAGTATTTGGCGGTTGCTTGGCCAGCCAACACCACATTGCGCGGATTCCATGTAAACTTATAATTCCAAGGATTATTATCAAACTCAGGTGCAATTAAGCCCCCACAAAACGATTTAAAGGAGACAATTTCACCCCCTTTTGCCTGAATATTATGTATCATTTCCATGGCTGATAAATGATCAATACCTGGATCTAAACCTATTTCATTTAACAATAATATACCTGCTTTTTTAGCTGCCTTATCTAATGCTTGCATTTCGGCACTAACATAGCTAGCTGTTACCAAGTGTTTCTTAAATTCAATACAATCTTTAGCAGCTACCACATGCAAAGTTGGAGGTAGTAATGATACCACAATATCGCTTTGTTTAATGGCCTGCTGACGTTCCTGTTTATTGTTAATATCAAATGCAATGGCTGTGGCATTTTTACTTTTTCCTATTTTTTCTTCTGCCAAGCTCTTGTTTTGGTCAGCAATGCTTACATGCCAATTTTCTTTTTTTGCATGTTGCAATAAGTACTTTATTAAATAAGAAGAAGATAGGCCTGCGCCTATAACCAAGATTTTTTTCATTTTTAAAAACTTAATAAAAAATAAGAGCGCAAACTTAGTTCAGATTTTGGAAGCAAAAAATTATTTTAATGCGCTAATTGATAAAAACAAAAAACCGACTCCTCGAAAAACGAAAGTCGGTCTTTGTGGGTAAAAATTATGAAGAGATAGTTTACAGGAATCCACCCAAACCTGCAAATATTATTTAGTCTTTTCGTGCTGTTCTTGTTTTTCGTTGTTTGAGTTATTATTTGAACTCTTTATTTTACCGCAACTTTTGCTAAAACTACCTAAAGTAAGTCCACCAAATAGGAGTATGATCAGTTTTGTTTTCATGCTATTATTAATTTTGTTGCCTTAATACGATGCGAATATGAATTTAGTTACAACACTTTAAAACTATTTTTTGATAAGATTCATTTTTAAGAGGATAAAGGGATTTGTGAAAAACAAAAACGGCTTGCAGAAAATCTACAAGCCGTTTTAAAAATGGTGCTTATTAATTATACAATATGAGTATTACAGAGCAGCTTCGTACATTTTAGCTACTTCTGTCCAGTTTACTACATTCCAAAAAGCA
>JANMIV010000297.1:0-2174 GCA_031375995.1 Bacteroidota bacterium | reverse complement strand
TAAATCTTCTAAACCAAAGTTACTTTGTTTTAAGTCGCCTAAGGTATTGAAACAAATAATCTCAATTCTTCCGCTTAAAGAGTGTTCAAATTTTTGCTCTAGTGCTTGTAAATGATCATTAACGTACTTAATACTAAAGGTAGCCAATTCGCGGCCTCCGCTATAGTAGTATGCATCAAAGTTTTCGGAGCGTAAGTAGTTCCAATCAAATGGCGTGTATTGAATCCTGTTTTGCCCAAATGGTGTATTTATTCCTTGTGCGAATACATATTGAGTACAAAGAGTACAAATAATAAAAGTTAGAATTTTAAACTTTTGCATGTTTTGGTTTTGCCCGACCAAAAATAATCCCATTTTTATTATTACAAAGTAATATTAATGAAAAGTTTTTGCTGCTGGAAAAGGGGTTTATTTTTTGGTTGATGCCAATAAGACAATAACTAACGCC
This sequence comes from Bacteroidota bacterium, assembly GCA_031375995.1. Lineage (GTDB taxonomy): Bacteria > Bacteroidota > Bacteroidia > UKL13-3 > UKL13-3 > JAAFJM01. The sequence goes on along the minus strand of JANMIV010000297.1, from coordinate 1,726 downwards.
AAAAAGTTGGCTTAAGCTAAAAAATCAACCAAATATCAACACGCTTTTTAGTGTCTAATAAAATGTTCACATTGCAGCCAAATAACTAAATATAAGATGAGTAAAATATTAATTATTGATGACGAGAAAGCCATACGCAATACGCTAAGAGAAATTTTGGAGTATGAAAGCTACCAGGTTGACGAAGCCGCAAATGGCGAAGAAGGTTTAGAGAAAATTTTAAACGATGAGTATGCGGCTGTGTTATGCGATATAAAAATGCCGAAAATGGATGGCATGGAAGTATTGAGTAAGGCACATGAAATTGATGATGACTTACCTTTTATAATGATTTCGGGCAATGGTACTATTGAAACAGCCGTGGAAGCAACCAAAAAGGGGGCGTATGATTTTATTTCTAAACCACCTGATTTGAACCGCCTATTGGTAACTATTCGCAATGCCATTGATAAAAAGTCGTTAACGGTAGAAACGAAAGTATTACGCAGAAAAGTTACTAAAACCCGCGAAATAATAGGCGATAGCCCTGCTATACAAAATATAATGGAAACCATAGAAAAAGTGGCTCCAACAGATGCAAGGGTAATGATTACCGGAGAAAATGGCACTGGCAAAGAGCTGGTTGCACGCTGGATTCATGAAAAGAGCAACCGTGCTAAAAACCAAATTGTGGAAGTAAACTGTGCGGCTATACCTACTGAGTTAATAGAGTCAGAGTTATTTGGGCATGAGAAAGGGGCTTTTACTTCTGCTATAAAACAACGCATAGGTAAGTTTGAACAAGCCAATGGTGGTACATTGTTTTTAGACGAAATAGGCGATATGAGTTTAGCAGCGCAAGCCAAAGTGTTGCGTGCATTACAAGAAGGAAAAATTACCCGAGTTGGAGGTGATAAAGACATAGATGTAGATGTGCGTGTGGTAGCGGCTACCAATAAAAACCTATTGCAAGAAATTGAAAAAGGCAATTTCCGCATGGATTTATACCACCGCTTAAGTGTAATACTTATACATGTGCCTTCGCTCAATGAAAGGAAGGATGATATTCCTATTTTGGCAGAGAAGTTTATAAAGGAGGTATGTGAAGACAATGGTATTCCGCGCAAAATGTTTTTGCCCCAAGCATTGGACGAATTGAAAAAACTGGATTATTATGGCAATATAAGAGAGCTTAGAAATGTGGTGGAACGCTTGGTAATACTTGGACAGCAAAGAATTAGTATTGATGATGTACGAAAGTTTGCCAGTCCGCTGAGTGCAAGAGAGGAAGAGAAAAATATATATGAACGTTTCAGCACTTTGCAAGACTTTAAAGAATATGTAGAGCGTATTTTTATTGAAGAAAAGCTAAAGAAAAATGGTTGGAATGTGGCTAAAACTGCTTTGGAAATAGATATACAAAGGAGTCATTTATACAATAAAATAGAGAAATATACCTTAAAGCGTGGCGAACACCATGACTAGTTAAGGGAATATTATATTTTCAAATATTTAGAAAGGAGTAGTGTATCACTGCTCCTTTTTTGTTATTTTTGACTCATTATTTTTCCCAATTTAGGAATTATTGGTTTCAAATTGAACAAGAAGCGAATTGTGTTAATTAATTTACATTTGATAATCAGTAGTTTGTATTTTGGCGATATATTTGCTTTATTTGAAAAATCTATAACAATAAAATTATGAAAAAAGTACAAATCATATTAGGCATTGCACTCATGTTATTTGC
>JANMIV010000291.1:0-2069 GCA_031375995.1 Bacteroidota bacterium | reverse complement strand
GAAATAATCATTACAGGCGTTTTGTTTTCCCTTCCATAATCAATGGCTCTGGCAATTTTTTCGCCTACAACACTTCCCATACTACCTCCAATAAAACCAAAATCCATACAAGCTATTACCAAAGGTAATCCGTTAACATTTCCAATAGCCACTCTCATGGCGTCATCCATGCCAGTCTTTTTAATGGTTTCTACTAATCGGTCTTTATAAGCCTTTGTATCTTTAAATTCTAAAGGATCTGTAGGTTTAATATTGCCGAATAATTCTTCAGAAGTTCCTTCATCAAAAATTACATCAAAATATTCTCTAGAGCCTATCTTATCATGATAATTGCAGTGCATGCAAACATATTTGTTCATGGCATGATCTGAACTTAGTGTGGCTTTTTTGCATCTTGAACACTTATGCCACAGTCCATCTGGTACCGATTTTTTATCGGAGGTAGATGTGGTAATACCTTCTGTTACTCTTTTAAACCAACTCATTTTATTTTGCTGCTAGCCTCTGCGCTCTTAGCTGGAAGCCAAAGACCAGAAGCGTATTTATGCTATAGTGATACTGTTATCCAAATAAACGTCTTGTATGGTATTTAATAATGCTATACCTTCATTTAATGGCTTTTGGAAGGCTTTACGCCCACTTATTAAACCTTGTCCGCCAGCTCTTTTGTTAATAACTGCGGTAGTTACTGCTTCTGCCAAATCAGTAGCTCCTTTACTTTCGCCACCTGAGTTAATTAAGCCTTGGCGACCCATATAGCAATTTGCTATTTGGTAACGAGTTAAATCAATTGGATGGTCAGTAGTTAATTCGCTATAAACTTTTGGATGTGTTTTGCCATGTTTAGTAGCATTGTAACCACCATTGTTGGTTGGAAGTTTTTGTTTAATTATATCTGCTTGAATGGTAACACCTAAATGATTTGCCTGACCTGTTAAATCAGCTGAGGTATGATAATCTACTCCATCTACTTTAAAACCATTATTACGAGTATAGCACCATAAAACAGTTGCCATTCCTAACTCATGAGCGCGCTCAAAAGCGGCAGCTACTTCTTGAATTTGGCGTCCTGATTCGGCCGAACCGAAGTAAATAGTAGCCCCAACAGCAGCAGCTCCTAAGTTCCAAGCTTCATCAACAGAACCAAACATAATTTGGTCAAATTTATTAGGGTAACTTAAAAATTCGTTGTGATTTATTTTAACAATAAAAGGAATTTTATGCGCATATTTTCTTGAGTTTGCGGCCAATACACCATAAGTTGATGCTACAGCATTACAACCGCCTTCAATGGCTAATTTAATGATATTTTCAGGGTCAAAAAATATTGGGTTTGGCGCAAATGAAGCTCCTGCTGAATGCTCTATTCCTTGGTCAACAGGTAAAATGGACATATAGCCTGTATTGGCTAAACGACCCGTACCATATAATTGACCTAAACTCCTTAATACTTGTGGATTGCGATTTCCTGGTACAAATGAACGCTCTATAAAATCTGCACCTGGCAAATGTATTTGATTTTTTGTAATGGTTTTACTTTCGTGTTTTAAGTAATAATCGGCCTGATCGCCTAGTAATTCAACAATTTTCGACATAATGTTAACTATTAAAATATATGATTTTTAAACTTTTTGAGCATCGCAATTTATATTTTTTTATGAATTTACCATTTTTTAAAGCAAGTTTAGTCAGTAATTTGTTCATTCATATATCAATAACAAAAATAGATATGCCATTTTTCTGCTATCCAATTGGATACGCTTAGCAATAAAAACTAAGATAATTGATTTACTATAAAACTGCTGAACGGAACTTGGCAAATAGCCAAGTGGTTATTTAAACAAAGTGGTTTGATGCTTGTTTAAGCCAATGGTTAAATTATCAATTCTGCTCAAAAAACGTAAAAGAGTGTTTTCCCTATTAAAAAAGAGTGTTTTCCCTATCAATTTGTGGGGTTTTCCCCATTGATTATCAAAAATTTACCACTTAATTTTGAAATGCATTGAATCAAGCAATACACTAATTTCAATTATTCATTTCACACTTAAACAACAAAAATTATGAAGCAG
>JANMIV010000286.1:0-2277 GCA_031375995.1 Bacteroidota bacterium | reverse complement strand
GAAACGAAGAAATGCCCAATATTTCCCAGCCTAAAAATAAAGTTTCAAAATTACCCGATAGCACCGTGATGGAGTACCCAACATAAAAGAATAATATGGTATTGAAGAAACGCTTATATCCGCTTTCTCTGTGCATATAATAACGGCTGTAAATGGTAACCAAAAAAGTAAGGAACGAGCCTACAAATAGATAAACCGCAGTAATTTTGTCAAAATAGAAATCGAGTAGAAACTCATAATTGGTGGTTTGGTAAATAAGAATTTCCTTTAGATTGAGTACAGGATAACCATTAAATAACCAATAGATAACAAAAGCGATAAAGCCAATGAAATTAATTCCAACAGAAGTAAATGCGGTAAAGGAAATCAGTTTTTCGTTTTTTCTTGGAATGAATAAACTTACAAAGAAGCCAAGCAAAGGAATAAGTATGAATAATTGAATTATTTTTTCCATTTTATTTGATTAATTATAGTGGTAAACAGGAAAATTTTCTTCTGTTGATTCAATTAACCTCTCTAAGTTTTCGATATTTAAAATATGCTTTGTTAAAGGTTTGTAGGGTATGAACAGCCCATTTTTAAACACATGCAGTGCTCTGGTACTAGGATTAACGGATGCCAAATGCATCCATTCATTGTTATACCATTCATAAGTTTCTGGTGTTTGGCTTATGGCTTTTAAAACTATTTCGTGCGCATGTTCCACAATTAAAAGCATTCTGATAGGGTCATGTACTTCAATCATCTGGCTGGGTAATCCAGGTCTTAAATCGCCATCTATTCCATTTGCTACGCCAATAAGTCCCATTACATTATGCGGTAATTTTGTTCCTGCACCTAGTTTTTGGTTATCAACTCTTGAGAAGTAATATTCTAAATTAATACCTCCGCAAACAGGACCAATTGGTTTTAAAACATTGGTTAAGTAGGTACCATCTAAATCTATTTTATAGTCGTATGAGCTGAGAAAGGAGCGTCTGTCTAAAAACAAATGTTTACTTAAATCACGCTGACCTACTATGCATAGGGCATTGGTAGCATGGTTCAATTCCGGCCTTGGTTCAAATAAGGAAACAGACCTGAGTTTTACCGCTTCGTGCACTTTTTTAGCATTGTCTTTACTATTGGTAAGTATAAATCTGCGGGAGCGTTCTTTGGCATTTTCATCCAATGATTTGTTAAATACTATTTTGTTTTGTGCATGCAAAGTTTTGTTCACCCTATGGAGTCCTTCTTCATCATAGAATTCCATTTCGTCTCGGGTTGTATCATGCAATGCGCCAATAAACTGGGTACTTTCTGGAATAAATAAGCCTTTTAGAGCAAGTATTGCTCTTACTTTACTATGGTTTGCCATAAAACTCATTACGCGCGCATTTACAGAGCCAGGTCGGCCTGAGCAGGCACCACAATCATAGCCTGCATAGTGGGTGTTGTTAATACTACTGGCTCCATGCCCAATTAAATAAACCAAAGGGGCAAAATTTTCAATCAGGCCAATACTGTTCAATAAATTCTGAACCCTTGTTACCATTTCGTCAATGGTAAAGCCAATTTGTAGGCCATTTTCTTGCTGATTGATGCTTTTGTTTTCTATGGTTAATTGCGAAAACTTATCCATGTGCTTAAAGGATGAAGTAGTAGCAGGACTCATAGTGGGTTTAAAAATATTGATGGCTAGTTTAACGGCTGATGAAAAACCTAATGTTTGCGATATAATCCAACCTTGCAGTAGCGAATGGCTTTTCTTGCTGTAGTGAGCATCTGTTTCTTTATTGCCTTTGGTATTTATTTCTTTTATTAAATGCTTAGGAGTAACAGGTGCAGGACACAGTTTGGTATGGAATTTTCCGTTTTTGGGCTGGTAGTAGAACTCAACACCAAAGAAGCCAGGTGTGCCAAATGTTTCACAATTGGGGTCGTTGTGTTCCGTATATCTGCGTATGGAGCATTCTCTATCATCAATACAAAATAAGGCTTGAAAGCTTTTCTTGATCTTTGCTTCTTGGTTATCAAAGCCCAATTGCACGCCTGCCAATACTTGGTCATAGTAAGTCCATTCATAGGCATCTTGCCAAAGCATTATTATTTCATTTAGTTCAGTTATTTCTACTGGTGCAAAAAGAGCCTCAGGTTTTTCATGTATTACTTCTTTTAAAGGTTTCCAATTGTTTCCTAACTGTTCATCTAAGGCATTTATCTCTAAGAGCAATTCAAATTGAATAAAATCGTGTAAAGAAATTGTCTTTTTGTCGAGCAGGGCATTCGGATTGTCTT
>JANMIV010000257.1:0-2676 GCA_031375995.1 Bacteroidota bacterium | reverse complement strand
CATGAAAGATGGCAGCGATGCAGTAGCCGATTGGCCTATACTCAATTCATTGATTAATACAGCTGGTGGTGCAAGTTGGGTTTCTATTCACCATGGTGGTGGTGTAGGCATGGGTTATAGCATACATGCAGGTATGGTAATTGTGGCTGACGGAACGGAAGATGCTGCACGTAGATTGAAACGTGTATTGCATAACGACCCTGCCATGGGCGTAATTCGCCATGCAGATGCAGGTTACGACATAGCCATTGATACAGCTAGAAAACACCGCTTAGACATCAAAGAAAGACTGAAAGACAAGGAAGATAAACCAGGTTATTAATTGTAAAAAATGTTATATTTACCGAACAAATGTTTAATCAAGAAATAAATAAGGGAAGCATAAAAATTGTAAAGCGTGGAAACGAAGAAGAGGAAGATGCGCTTTTTTGGCTAAGCAAAACACCTTTAGAAAGATTGATGGCGTTAGAAGAAATTCGTAAATCATACAACGATTGGAAATATGGAACTGAGCAAAGATTTCAAAGAGTTTATAGAATTGTTAAACGAGCAAAAATTCATCATTCACTTTAATAGAAAAATTACGTTGTTTATGTAAAAAATCCCGTTCAAAGCTGAATGGGATTTTTTTTGAAAGAAAAATGTAGATTTGTTGTAATACTAGAAAGAATACAATTAAATACGAACTATTTAAAGTTTTTACGACTATAAGAGTTCTAATACTTCAACAGTTTCGATAAAACTAAAATTAATTTTAAGAAGATACTGTATAAAGCATATGTTATGGAAGAAGAAAATTTTTGGACTCTCGTAGATATTGGAGTGAAAACATTTGAAAATGAAACTTTCAATTTTCAAATCGATTTTAAAGATGAGGATGGGGAATTTTCAAAAGCAATTATTAACCATCATGGATTTAAATTCATTGATTGTGAATTCAAAGAAGTCGTTTGGTTTACAAGTGCTGAATTTCTTGGAGATGTTTCATTTACTTCTTGCGTTTTTAAAAAATTTCTACATTTTAACGGTGCTAAATTTAAAAATCATTTAATACTTAATGATATAACAAGTGAGATGATCTACTTTCATTCTGGAGAGTTCTATTTTACCGTTATTCAACCAAAAGAAGTTGGCTTTCTTCAAATTGAAGGAGGAGAATATAAAAACTCTCTTTGGATTACAGATGAAACAATAGAAAATAATAGAAAATAATAGAAAATTAGACCATTTGATTTTTAACTTTGATAGAGTATCTGGCAATATTCAAATAGATTTGATAAACATTGAAAGAATTCTATTGGGCGGTATCAACAAAACCAATATTTCATTTAATGATATTGCTACAAAAGAATTGGTCTTCCATCGCTTTTTTAATACTGGATATTTAACAATTGATTGGTGGAAAAGAAACCTAAATAATTCCTGTTTAAAAGTAGAAAACAGTAATCTTAAAAATGTTGAAATCACAAATTCTGATTTACACGAATTAGATAAATTTATTGTATCTGCAAGTAACCTTTCTGAATTGGTTCTAAATAATTGCACTTTAAAATACGATTTGGATCATGAAGAAGATACTCATATCTCTGAATTAGATAAATTCCGCATTGCTAAAGATGCCTACAGACAATTAAAAATAGCTATGTCAAGACAAAGTGACAAGGTAAATGAATTAAAGTTTCATAGCATGGAAATGCACACATACTCTAAAATGCTCAGTTGGAATGAACATTTTTGGACTAAACTCCTTTTAGTTTATGATAAAATTACCTCTGATTTTGGGCAAGATTTAAAACGCGCCTTAGCTTGCTTATTTGGTTTGCATTTATTTTTGTATTTAATACTAATTGGATTTTTTGATTTGAATGGAATAACGCTAAGCATTGCAAATGCGGAATGGAAATATTTTTGGAAAGCCTTTGGAGACTATTTAAATCTGATTTTACCCACTCATAAATTTTTAGATAATGCAGATGGCAAAGTGTATATTATAGATTTTCTGATGCGCTTTTTTTCTTCCCTTCTTATTTATAATGTTATTCGGGTAGCTAGAAGATTTGCGGCAAAATAAACTTGATATGCTCAAAAAAATCCTCAAAATAGTTGGCATTATTTACCTCGTATTTTTTGTGGGGATGTGTGTAATTTGGTTTACTCCTTACCGTGCATTTATTCCTGGTTACCATGCTTTTTTTTATACGGAAAAAGCCTACAAAAAAACCTGTAACGAAATAGCTATTAGTAATAGGCAATTAACACCTAGCAATGCCAGCCAATGCCTTATTAATAATTTCAGCAAACAGCTCCTACCCTTTTGGCTAGGTACACGCTGGAGCTTTTATGGTACTACTACTGTTCCTGGCGATGGCAGTATAGCCTGTGGCTATTTTGTAACCACGGTATTACAGCATTTAGGAGTAAGACTGAATAGAGTAGCTTTGGCACAATGTGCCTCAGAACAAATGATAAAAACGCTCTGTTCCAAACGAAATATTAACTATGCAAACGGTGTGGGTATTGAGGTTTTTAACGAGGCTATATTGAAGTGTGGTAACGGATTGTATATTATAGGTTTGGATAACCATACTGGATTTATTTGGGTGCAAAACAAAAAAGCATTTTTTATACACGCTAGCGGACGTTTTCCTTTTGGTATGGTAAAAGAAGAAGTACTAA
>JANMIV010000246.1:0-3426 GCA_031375995.1 Bacteroidota bacterium | reverse complement strand
TATGAAAGCGGCTGTACAGCATGTATTTGGCAGCGACAGTTTAGTAGGTAAGAAAGTAGCAGTACAAGGTATTGGTAAAGTAGGTGGACATTTATTGGAGTATTTGCATAAAGAAGGTGCTAAACTATTCATAACAGATATAAATGAAGACGTACTAAAAAAATACAACAAAGATTTAGGCGCAACTATAGTAAAGGGTGATGAAATTTATGGTTTAGATGTAGATATATTTGCTCCATGCGCTTTAGGTGCTATTCTTGATTCAGTTAATATAAACAAACTAAAATGCAAGGTAATAGCTGGTGCTGCCAATAACCAATTGGCTGATGAAAATATACATGGCCCTATGTTAATGGAAAAGGGAATTGCTTATGCACCAGATTTCTTAATTAATGCTGGTGGTTTAATCAATGTTTATCAGGAACATATAGGTTATAACAGAGAAACAGCATTTAGCAATACCGAAAAAATTTACGATACCACATTGGCTATTTTCAAAAAATCTGAAAAAGACAAAGTACATACGCAAAAAGCAGCTACAGAATTAGCTGAAAAGCGCATACATGATATGATGCGCGTAGGTGCAACATACTAAACAAAAATAGGTCAGCAAACGCCAAAACGGAATTTGCTGACCTTGTAATTTAAATAAACAAAATTGTTCTTTAGGTAATAGAAAATGAGTGTTGGCAAACCTAGCGAACGTAAATAAACTTAGCCAACACCAAATATAATAGCAATGCTATTCAGACGTTTTTTACGCATAAAAACATTTCAAGCCTTATACGCTTTCAAGCAAGATGAGAGTATAAGCAGGGCTATTGCCCAAAAAAACTTGGTGAAGTCGCTTGACAAATCATACGATGTTTATATTTATTTGCTAGCCTTTACAATAGAACTTAAGTTTTTTATTGGGAAAGAGTTAGAAATACAGCAAAATAAGCATATTCCCCAGCCAGAACAGGTTTTATTCCTTCAATCATTGTATGGTAATAGTGCCATTGCTGCTTTGGAGAATGACCTCTTTTTGCAAGAAAAAATAAAAGCACTTAAATTAGATTGGAGTCAAAGTAGCGATTTTTTCAGACAGATTTTGATAGAATTGAAGGCCATTGATACCATAACAAGTGCTGCTCAAGATCAAAACAATCAGAGTATTTTTATTGATAAGCAAGTGCTATTGGAAATAGTGGAGAGTTTAATTGCTTATAGTGAGCTGTTTAACCATAAGTTGGAAGAGCAATTTTTGAATTGGGAAGATGATGAGGTGATGGTGGTTATGGCATTTCAAAAAACATTAGCATCCATTAAATTGCATAAGCCAGTTGAAATTTTACCAGGTTTTTTCAATGATAAATCGGAAGATATTCAATTTGTATCTGACTTATTCAATAAACTAGTAGAAGAAGATAAAAACTTACTGCAATTAATCAGTTCAAAAACCCAAAACTGGGATGCAGAACGTATAGCTGCAGTAGATATGATTTTGATGAAAATGGCGATGTGCGAAATATTGCATTTTAGTCAAATACCTGTAAAAGTGAGTATCAATGAATATTTAGAAATAGCCAAATTATATAGTAGTCCCAATAGCCATACGTTTATGAATGGGGTTTTGGATAAAATTCAATTGGATTTACGCAAGGAAAATAGAATAAACAAAACTGGCAGAGGCTTAATGGAATAGGTAGTATTACAAAACATATTCAATTTTAAATAACCATATAACAATGAAAAAAGTAATTATTTCAGCCCTTATTTTAACAGCAGTAGCTTGTGGGAACGAAAACACAAGCAAGCAAGCAGATACAGAAATTGTGAATAATCCTGCTACAGCGGAAAATCCGAATGCGGAAAACAAAAATGCAACGGAAATTACCTTCAATGAAAATATGTACGATTTTGGTACTATCAAAGAAGGGGAGTTGGTGAATTATAAATTTAAGTTTACCAATACGGGAAAAGTACCTTTATTAATTACCAATGCTTCTGCAAGCTGCGGTTGCACTGTTCCTAACTGGCCTAAAGAACCAATTGGGCCTGGAAAAACAGGTGAAATTGATGTAACTTTTAACAGTGAAGGCAAACCTAATCATGCGGAGAAAACAGTTACCGTAACGGCTAATACCAGCCCAATGAACACCATATTACTTATAAAAGGAGAAGTAATACCAAAAAATAAATAACCAACCAAACAAAAATACCAATCGCACAAATGAACTTTATTTTATTACAAGCAGCCCCAGCTTCGGGCGGAGGAATGACACAGATGTTGTTTTTTATTCCAATGATTGCCATTTTCTATTTCTTTATGATTCGCCCTCAAATGAAAAAACAAAAGGAGCAAAAAAAATTAATTGAATCTATTGGAAAAGGAGATAAAATAGTAACCCTAGGCGGTATTCAAGCTAAAATTATTGAAGTAGCTGAAAGCAGTTTTTTAATTGAAAGCGAAGGAACTAAACTAAGAATAAATAAAAGTGCCATTAGCATGGAAGCTACACAGGCATTAACTGCTCCAAAGAAAGAAGAAGCTAAAAAGTAATAATATTCCTTTAGCAATATTACCATTGAAAAGCCAATACCTAAAAGTTTGGCTTTTTTTGTTTTATTTGAATATGCTTAAAATAGGAATTACAGGAAGCATTGGCAGTGGTAAAACACTTGCGGCAAGTATTTTTAAACAATTGGGCGTACCCGTTTATAATGCTGACGAGCGTGCAAAGTACTTAATGGTGGCTAATCCTCAAATTATAGAAACGGTAAGCACCTTGTTTGGTGCTGAAAGCTATTTAGTGGATGGAAGTTTAAACAGGGCACTTATAGCCAATTTGGCTTTTAACAACAAAGCACTTTTAAGCCAATTGAATCAAACTGTTCACCCTATTGTATTTGCCGACTTTGACCAATGGGTGCTATTGCAGGTAGAAAATAAAGTACCCTTTATTTTAAAAGAAGCGGCTCTTATGTTTGAAACAGACAGCTACAAAGGGTTGGATGAATATATAGTAGTAACCGCTCCAGAGGCACTGAGAATAAGCAGAACAATGGAACGCGACAATATAACAGAAGAGCAAGTTTTGCAACGTATGAATAACCAGCTAAGCCAAGAAGACAAATTAGCCAAAGCACATTACGAACTAAAAAACGATGGGCAAACATCGCTTATTGAACAAATTGTATTGCTATATAAACAATTATTAGAAAAGGCCAAAGCCTTACATTCATAAACACCTTAGTATGTTAAAAAAAGCCTTCTTATTGTTTGTTGTATTGGTAATTTTGGGCAATAAATTGCTAAACGCTCAGGAAAAGAAGCCTGTAAAACAAACGGTTTCTGTTAATTTGTTACCTGTACTTTTTACCTCGTTCAATGTTTTTTACGAAAGAGCCATTACCCATAAATGGAGTATGGCAGTGGGCTTA
>JANMIV010000185.1:0-1109 GCA_031375995.1 Bacteroidota bacterium | reverse complement strand
CCAAAATCAACATCATAATAAAAACCACTCTCAATCGCAGGACCAAGAGTAAGTTTAATGCCTTTATATTTCTCTTCTAAAACCTGCGCCATTACGTGAGAAGTAGAATGCCAAAACGCTTTTTTACCTTCCGCATCATTCCATGTATATAAAACGAGAGAACCGTCGGTTGTTAATTCGGTAGAGGTTTCTATAACGGTGTCATTAAAAGAAGCCGAAATCACATTTCTAGCTAATCCTTCACTAATACTTTTAGCAACATCCATCGGAGTTGCGCCTTTTTCAAATTCCTTTACAGAACCATCGGGTAACGTAATCTTTATCATGCCTAAAAAATTTATTGATTGCAAATATATAGGTTTGATGCATTAATCACAATTATATAGCAGCAAAAGATGCATACATTCTATACTATAATACTATGTGTTCTTATTTTAGAATATCAAGTTATGATTGTTTTACTTTTATTCTTTACAGGAGCTATTTCCCGCTTTCGTCTTTATCTCGTTTCGTACCTCCGCGAGGATATCGCCTCAATCGGGGCTATGGATTCAGTTTGGATATAACTTTTCGAGTTTTAAAAAAAAGATTCAAGAAAAAACGGGCTACAAAAAACGTATAATCAGCCAGTTAAAAGAAAGCGTAAAAAAGAAATAAAAAAAAGCTTGTTTGGTAACAAATAAGCAGTAATTTTGCACCCGCATTGAGAGCGATGTTCTTTAAAATAGTGAAAAGCAAAAAAAGTCGATAAGAAATTAGATTGATTAGGTAGAAGGTTGTATATTAGCCGTCCGCCAAAGTAAAAATCGGGTTTCGTAAATTTTTTCAAAAAAATATCGAAAAACATTTGCTAGAATAAAAAAGAGTATTACTTTTGCACCCGCTAACAGAAAGTCGGACATCAAGGCTCAATAAAAAGAGAGTTGATAAAAGCACAAACTGAAGGCGATAAAATAAGAAGAATACGTTCATAGACATATTGGATTGACAGCATTTAAAAAGAGAGTAAGAAAAGCAAAGAATTGAAAAGAGCTAACTTTGTCTAAAAAAAAGAGAATAAGATTTATTTTATTTTCAAACAACATACGATGAAGAGTTTGATCCTGGCT
>JANMIV010000121.1:0-3556 GCA_031375995.1 Bacteroidota bacterium | reverse complement strand
ATTTTTGCCAATGCCATATTGGGCTGGCCGGTTAATAAACTGCCTTTAGAAATGGCCAATCAGGTAATTGCTGGAGCCAAATCTATTTGCGAAAAAGCCAATATACCCATAGCTGGTGGACACAGTATTGATTCATCGGAACCTATTTTTGGACTTGCCGTAAACGGGATAGTCAATAGCACGCACATAAAAACCAATAGCAAAGCCGAGGTGGGAGATTTATTGTTTCTGACCAAACCTTTGGGCACAGGCATAATTGGTACCGCCATTAAACGCAATCAAATAGAAGCGCAAAGCCATATAGACGAAACCATAGCCAGCATGTGTACGCTTAACCAAATAGGCCAAGCCATTGCACAAATAGATGGCGTAACTGCTATGACGGATATAACTGGTTTTGGACTATTGGGACATACCATAGAAATGGCAGAAGGCGCTCAGTTAAGTGCTAAAATAGAGTGGAGAAAAGTGCCTTATTTTGATTTTGTGGAATCGTATTTACTCAAAAATATTATTCCAGATAATACGTATCGCAATTGGAACGCCTATGAAAAAAAGGTAAATGGCATCAGTGATATGAAATCGTTTCAAATACTCAACGACCCACAAACCAGTGGCGGTTTATTAATAGCAATAAAACCAAGCGAAGCCCCTAAATTAATTGCTTTATTGATAGAAAATAAGCTAGAAAAATTCATTCATACGATTGGGGTTTTTACCGAAAAAACTACTCATAGTGTGCAAGTTATGTAGGGTAAACCCTACATAAAAATAAATTGCAAAACATAAGCCATTTTAGCATTTAATCACTTAAATTCGCCCCACTAAAAAATGAGCGAATCAATTTACGATAAATACGAAACAGTAATTGGACTGGAAGTGCACGCGCAAATGCTTACTAAAACCAAAGCCTATTGTGCTGATGAATACGAGTATGGTGCAATGCCCAATACACAAGTAAGTCCTATAAGCTTAGGACACCCTGGTACTTTGCCTAAACACAATATTGAAGTGGTAAAATGTGCCGTAAAAATGGGATTGGCACTAAACTGCCAAATAGCAGAATACCAATACTATGCACGCAAAAACTATTTTTACGCTGATTTGCCAAAAGGCTACCAAATTACCCAAGACAAAACCCCCATTTGTACCAATGGTTTTGTGGAAATACAACTAAAAGACAGCCCTCCAAAGCATATAGGAATTACACGCATACACATGGAAGAAGATGCTGGTAAAAGTATACACGACCAAGATGTTTATAATACCCTTATAGATTTAAACAGAGCTGGCGTTCCTTTGATAGAAATTGTAACAGAACCCGATATAAAAAGTGGTGAAGAGGCTTACCAATACCTTACAGAAATAAGGCAGCTAGTGCGCTACTTAGATATATGTGATGGAAACATGGAAGAAGGCAGTTTGCGTTGCGATGCCAATGTATCTGTTATGTTAAAGGGAAGCAATGTATTTGGCACCAAAGTAGAGGTAAAAAATATGAACTCTTTTAAAAATGTAGAAAGAGCCATTGATTTTGAAATAAAGCGACAAATAGATGCCATTGAAGCAGGTATTACCGTGGTACAAGAAACACGTACCTTCGATGCACAAAAAGGAATAACAATTACCTTGCGTAGTAAAGAGGGTGCTGCTGATTACCGCTATTTTCCTGAACCAGATTTACCCCCTTTGCGTGTAACCCAAACATTTGTTGATGGAGTAAAAGCGCAAATGCCTGCACTACCAAAAGTTTTAATTGAAAAATACACCAAAGAACTGGGCTTAAATGAGTACGATGCCCGCGTATTAACAGAAAACAAAGAAATAGCGCAATACTTTGAACAAATAATAAAGCATACCAAAAATACCAAAGCGGCAGCCAATTGGATAATGGGTGCTATTAAATCTTATTTGAACGAACAAGCCATTCCAATACAAGAGTTTACTTTACAACCTGCCCAAATTGCTGAAATTATTCAACTGATTGATGAAGGAAAAATAAGCAGCAGTGCAGCTCAAAAAGTATTTTTAGGAGTAATAGCAAACCCTACACTACAAGCGGAAGCCGTTGCCATTTCCCTTAACCTAATACAAGAAAGCAACTCTGACGAATTGCAAAAATGGATAGACGAAGCCATTGCCGCTAACCCAGCCAAAGTAGCCGAATACAAAGCAGGAAAACAAAGCTTAGTAGGCATGTTTATGGGCGATGTAATGAAGCTAAGCAAAGGAAAAGCAGACCCTAAAATAGCCAGCAAATTGGTAAAAGAATCATTAGACAAAGCATAATTTATTAAATAAACACAACATGAAAAACATATTTATCATACTCCTTTTGAGCAGTTTTATTGCCTGTGGCAATTCCTTAACTACCGAAAAAGATGGTGGCAAAAAAGGATTTAGCATTACTGGCTCTGTAAAAAATGCCAAAGGCAGCATCAATATCCAAGAAATTACCAATACTGGGTTATTGTTTTTAGATAGTTCGGCTATTTTAGCCGATGGCACCTTTGAACTAAACGGAATAGTAAAAGAAAAAACCTTTTGCGTAATTCGTTTGCCCAAAGGCGATATAGTAGTAATGGTTGATAGCAGTGGCACTTTTGAAATAAATATTGATGCCAACAAAATTGACGACTACCAAGTAAAAAACTCTCCAGAAAACAACGACATAAAAACGCTCCTTAAAATAAATGCCGCCAGCACCGCAGAATTGGGTAAACTAGAGCAAAAATATGGTGCTATATATGGCAATACCGTACCTCCAGCCAGCGAACAAGACAAAATAAGAAAAGAATTTGACAGCATTACCAAAAACAATGAAGTAATGCTGAAAGAAGCCATTGAAAAAATGAATAATATTGTTCCTTTTTTTGCGGCTAACTTTATGATGCCAGAAGCAGATTACGCCTTTTTGAGCGCCATTGATAAAAAGTTATTTACCAAATACCAAAACTCTAAATATGCTACCGTATTGCACAATAGAGTAATGAGCATGGCCTCTACAGCAATTGGCAGTGTAGCTCCAGAAATAAAACTAAGCGACCCATATGGAAAAGAGTTTGCATTGAGCCAACTAAAAGGTAAAATAGTAATGATAGACTTTTGGGCAAGTTGGTGCGCACCTTGCCGCAAAGAAAACCCAAGAGTAGTGGCTTTGTACAATAAATACAAAGACAAAGGTTTTGACATATTAGGAGTGAGCTTAGATAATAACCGCGAAAAATGGATCAATGCTATTAACCAAGATAAACTTACTTGGTACCATGTAAGCGACTTATTGCAATGGAATACTCCCCTACTAAAAACATATAATTTTGAGTCGATTCCCTATACCGTATTGCTTGACAAAGAAGGTAAAATTATAGCTACCAAATTGCGTGGCGAAGCTTTAGAGGCTAAATTGAAGGAATTATTCGGATTTTAAATAAAAGCATACACCACCAGTTGCTGGAAACTGGTTATATGCCATGATAATAACAAACTAAAATGCCATAACCAGCAATTGGCGCAACACAACACATGAAAAAAGCAGAAATACATACCGCTAAAGGTA
>JANMIV010000176.1:0-2747 GCA_031375995.1 Bacteroidota bacterium | reverse complement strand
CAATATTTTTAAATACATGCTCCGCATTAACAGTATTGGAAGAGTCAGTACCTCCAAAATTCCAGGTATAAATGTTATCTAGACTAATCGTTCTATTAGTGAAACTTACCAAAGCAGAATCGCAAGTAACATATTTTATTTCTCTAGAGAAACCGACTAAAGAGTCTTTAAAATACACCGTAACTGTATCCGTTGCGTAAGCACAAGCCTGTATAAAATTGGTACTATTCAAGATTATATCTACTTTTTTATTGAGCAAATCTTGCGCAGAAGGCTTATAAATAGTATTGAGTTGGATGGAATCATCAAAGTATCCTGAACCGTCAGAATTCCATAATATATGGGTGGTTCCATTCTCCATCAACCCTTTCAAATTGACCGCATTTGCATTGGAGCATATAGTTTTATCCGTTCCAGCATTTACACTATGCGGATTATTTAAGCTAATTACAACCGTATCTGACTTTGCTTCGCAAGGGCCTTCTGGATTATTGGTTAATAGAATCAACGTTGCTTTTCCTGTGCTTATATCTGTAGGGCTTGGCGTATAAGTGGCATTTAAATTAGAAGTATTGTTAAAAATTCCTCCATTTTCAGCATACCAATTGGCATAAGGAGCCACACTGTTTACCCAACCAGATAAATTAGCTACATTATTGGCACATATAGTTTGATCAGAACCTGCATTTACTTGCGGAACTGGGTTAAAAAAAACAGTCATAGTATCCCTTGCAAGTGGGCAAGGTCCTATTGGATCATTGGTAGTTAGCACTAGTCGTATAGCGTTCGCTTGCCTATCGGCACTGCTTGGTATATAAATGGCATTTAGCAGATTAGAATCGTTAAAACTCCCTGTACCAAGCGTTTTCCATGAAGCAGCACTGGCATCACCTCCAATAATTCCATTGGCAGCAATAGAACCAATATTGGCGCAAACGGTTTGGTCGGCTCCAGCATTCAAAACGGCTAATCTATTGATTGTTAAAACCATGGCATCAGACACTGCACTGCAAGGCCCAGCCGGGTCGTTGGTGGTAAATGTAAGCGTAACAGAACCAGCTAGTATATCAGCTAGGCTTGGCGTATAAACTGCACTTAAATTGGAATTGTTATTAAAAAAACCCGATCCACTTGACGACCAATTGGCATAAGGAGCTATATAACTAACGGTTCCTGCCATAGTAGCTGCGCTACCAGCACAAATGGTTTGGTCAATTCCCGCATTAATAGTTGGTATCGAATCAAAAAAGACCTCAACCGTGTCTCTTACCGAAATGCAAGGGCCTGGAGGGTCGTTACTAGTGAGTACAAATTGAATAGAATTGGCCAATTTATCTGCATTACTTAAAGTATAAGTAGCATTTAAAAGGGTATTGTTGTTAAATGTACCACTTCCAAGCGAAATCCAAGAAGCAGAAGTACTAGAACCGCCCATACTACCAGCCATATTCAGAACAGTATTGTTTCTGCAAATTCTTTGATCAACGCCTGCATTCACCGTTGGAATACTATTAATGGTTAATACCATGGAATCCGATACCGCGTTGCATGGTCCTACAGGGTCGTTTGTAGTTAAAATCAAGACCACACTAACTGCATTTATATCAGCTACACAGGGTGTGTAAACCGCTTGGAGTAAAGAAGTATTATTAAACATTCCAGAGCCTCTGGTAGTCCAATTAGCAAATGGAGCCACCGGACCTACTGTTCCCGACATAACAGCACCATTTCCTTCGCAAATAGTTTGGTTTAAACCAGCATCAACCGTTGGTAATGAGCCAATAATTATATTCGTGCCGTTATCAGTTCCAATAGTGCTCGGATTGCTCGCAACTACCCTTATTCGGGCAACAAAACTAGGAGGTATATTATTGGGTATAGTTACTGTTATATTTCCATTATTACCAGTGGAAACAACCTGACCTATGTTTGTGCTAGTGCTAAAGTTACCCAATGAATCGCTTAACTGAGCTGTAAAAGTATTGGGGCTATTAAATACCCCGGTTGAAGTATAGCTTAAACTAAATATAGCTCCAGCACAAAAGGAGTTATTAGGCACAGCACCTGTGCTAATTGTTTGGGCGTGGGCATTTAAACTATTGTAGAATAAAATACCTATAAAAAGAATAACATATAAAAACCGATTGCTTTTCATTACTAAGTATAATGGCATAAAAAGACCGTGATATTAGCACCATTTTTGCCAAAATGCCTGTAAAATAATGTTATTAGCTTAATTGTATTGTTTAATTGTTGTTTTGTTATGTAACTAGAGATTTAGGAGTTAATGGAAAAAATATTTGCCTATTTGCCATCAAGCGGATGTTTTATTTATAACTTTTCCTTTACGTTTCCCTTTTTATTTGCAAATTTGTGACTTAATTTTTTAAAATGAATCAATCCATTCCATCGGGCAATATAGCCACACTTGAACAAGCGCAACAATTAGGACTCCGCCCTGAAGAATTTGAAAAAATAAAAGAAATTTTGGGTCGCACCCCCACTTTTACCGAAATGAGCATTTATTCGGTTATGTGGAGCGAGCATTGTTCTTATAAAAACTCCATAGTTTGGGTAAAGACTTTACCCAAAAAAGGCGAAAAAATGCTTGCAGAAGCTGGAGAAGAAAATGCAGGTTTGATTGACATTGGCGATGGATTGGCCTGTTGCTTTAAAATAGAAAGCCATAACCACCCTAGTGCCATAGAGCCATACCAAGGAGCTGCAACGGGTGTAGGCGGAATAAA
>JANMIV010000122.1:0-1499 GCA_031375995.1 Bacteroidota bacterium | reverse complement strand
CTTTATCTTTAGACTCCAACACCGCTTTATCTCCCCTTGCCCTTAAAGTAGCATCTGCCACAGAAATTCCTTTAAACAAAATATTTATAGATTCAGCATTTGCGGTGTAAGGATTAAACTGATGAACACTTTGCAGAGCATAGTAAGCCGCCCTTGGATAAAGTTCGTATGTACCACGCTCGTTTGTTTGACCTTTAGCACATATTCCAAACCACTCTTCATTCATATTATTCTCACCTAAAACAAAATCATTTTTGTAACCGCCATTAGACCAAGAAGCAGCGGCATCGTGTTCGTCTAAATTTATCGTTTGACCTGTTTTCCACCAGCCATCGCTAAACTGAAATGTAAATCCACCCAAGCTATTGTCATTTTTACCCATTCCAGAAGCATTTTCGTATATTTCTTTCCAATTGCTAAGTAACACTTTGGCTTGATATTCTTGATCTTCTTTATTCGCCAGCGTATTATAGGCATCTGAACCAAATTCAGTAAGTAATATGGGCATATTCAAATCTTTTTTTACTTTTTCGTACAAATCAGTAAACGAAGACCCGCGGTAACAATTAATTCCTAAAATATCAACATCCTTGCACTCTTTGGCAATGATATCTGAAAATAATAAGTCTCCATTACATATTGATATTGGGTGATTGCTATCTAATTCTTTTAATGCTTTTGTAGCATCGTTGAAGAGTTTATACATGTCATAAGCCGCTTTTGTTGACTTTCTGTCGGCAAATGGTATGTTCTCCGTTTCTGCACCTCTCCAAAAAAGACCGTAGTTGTTCTCATTCCCTAGCAAAAAAAGCAAAACACCAGGTGTTTCTTTGTATTCCCTTACCATCTCTTTGGTTTCGTTTAATAAAACTTCTCGCACATTTGGATCAGCGTAATCCGTATTTGGTTCCCATTTACCCTTAACAGTTAAACCATAGCGGCCAAAAGAATGGTTAAGCATGGTATAAATACCATAATTTTCATAAATATATTTTACCCATTTTGCAGGAACGCCTGTATATTGTCTAATAGCATTAACGCCCATATTTTTAAGTAAGGGCATCTCAATATCTAATGCAGCAATAATCACATCATCTGATTGCTTCCATAAACTGTAATTATAGTTTGTACCAATTGGAAAATAATCCCAATTCATTCCATTGATGAACGTTTCTTTCCCATTTACAGTAAGTTTAAATCCGCTGCCAGATTTAATAACTAACACTTTATCCTTTTGCGCAAATGCTAAGGCTGGTGTAAGAAATAAAAGGCACTGAAGTAACATTTTTTTCATTTTGTATTTGTTTAGTTTATCCATTAGCATTGATTTTTTATTTTATGTATGTAATAGTTTTTATTCATTTTTTTAATCTAAATTGTTCATCAAAATATTGATTTTAAATTTAATTATGGTAAAATTTACCACAACCAATATAGTAAAAAAAATTATTTACAAAATTTTTTTTGTTTTTTTTTTGATGATGTAAATTTTCTACTTG
>JANMIV010000119.1:0-3707 GCA_031375995.1 Bacteroidota bacterium | reverse complement strand
TAAAGTAAATGAGTTTACCCTATTTCAAATAGCCTCCAATAGCAAAGCATTTACTGGCACAGCGGTGGCTTTGTTAAATCAACAGAAACGTTTGTTGCTTGATGAAAAAGTAACCAAATATATGCCCTCTTTTAAGTTGTATGATGAAACTGCTACTCAATTATGTACCGTTCGCGATTTGCTTTGCCACAGAATTGGTTTACAAACATTCCAAGGCGATTTTTTAAATTGGGGTAGCAACTTAAGCCGTAAAGAAATTATTGAACACATGCAGTTTACCAAGCCAATTCATTCTTTCAGGTATAAATATGGGTATTGCAATGCCGCTTTTATAACAGCTGGCGAACTGGTAAAAGCAGTAAGCGATACCAGTTGGGACGACTATATTAAGTATCATTTTTTTGTGCCATTGCAAATGAAGCATACCAATAGCTCATACAATGATTTAATGACAGACGAAAATGCCTGTATTCCGCATACTTTAGTCCAAGGTAAAATAGTAAAAATGCCATTTACCAATATTGACAATATGGGACCATCAGCAAGCATTAATTCTTGTGTAAGAGATATGTCTAATTGGTTACTTTTTCAGTTAGATAGTGGTAAATTTGAAGGTAAACGCATTGTGCCCTTTTCGGTTTTAGAAGAAACGCGCAAGTCAAATATGGTGGTAAGAGATGTAAATTCTAGGTTATTTAAAACTAAACATTTTTCTACTTATGGTCTTGGATGGTTTAGCTACGATTATGAGGGGAGAAGAGTTTGGGAACATGGGGGAGGAGCCAATGGTTTTGTTACCAAAACAGAATTTATTCCAGAAGAAAATTTAGGCGTTTTGGTCTATACCAATACAGATGCCAATTCATTGTACGAAGCCTTGGTAAAACAAGTATTGGATGCGTATTTAAAAGTGCCTTACAGGAACATAAGCGAAATATATTTTGAGGGTAGCAATACCGCTAACAAAAATGAGTGGAAAGAAATAGATAGTTTAAAAACGTTGGTGGCATTAAAAAATAAACCTATAGTTGAATTATCTAAAATAGTGGGGACTTATAACAATTCATTTTATGGCAATATTGAAATTAAGCTAGAAAAAGGGAAACTATCTTTACATTTTAGCCATCACCCCAATAATATAGGTAAATTGGAATACCTGAGCGATAATAAGTTTTTGTGCACTTACAGTGATGTAACTTGCGGTGTGCAAACCCTGCCAATAAAAATAGAAAACAATGAAGTAGTGGGCATCACCATAAAGGTAAACGACTTTATTGACTACCTACCTTATGAGTTTGTAAAAGTTAAGAATTAGTAAGTACATTTGGTATAATAGTTTTGATGTAACTAACTTATTGTTATTTGGTGTGTTCATGCCAAATAACAATAAGATTTTTTGGCTGAGGTCCTCATATTATAAGTGCTTTTTCTTTTTCTAAATTGCTTATTATTTCAGGTTGGAATTTAGTATAGATTAGAAAATCAATAGTATTTTGGAAAAAGGAAGTAGTTGATGAAGTTGACACTAGTTAATTAAGATTTTTTAATTTTCTTTGCGCCCATCATTTAAGAAAACCTAAAAAAATTAGTATGAGAGTATTTACAAAGTATATTTATTGCCTTGTTATTTGTGTTTTAACAGCTAATTTAGGTTTTGCGCAAGCTCCAACTATTAGTTCTTTTTCACCGCTTAGAGGGAAATACCATGATATAGATACTATATTAGGAACAAATTTTCATGCTACCAAGGATAGTAATTTTGTTTTTTTTGGAAAAGTGAGAGCTGATATTGTTTCCGCAACAGTAAACAGACTTATTGTTAAAGTTCCCAGATCAGCTCAGTCGGGCCCTATTACAGTAACAAAAGGAGGTTTAACAACAAAATCAACAAATGAATTTATGGTTTATAAAGATGGGGGAAGCTATTTAGACAATACTGTACTATCAAATGTTGGACTTGTTGGTGGTGTTTTTTCTAGCTCTCTAGTGACTGAAAATCAGTTAGCAAGTGGTGATTTTAATTTAGATGGTGAGATTGATATTATAGAAACAGACATTTGGGGTGGGTCTAGACTATTTATAAACAATAAAACATATCAAGTTTTAACTGCATTTTCGAGTTTTATACCTCTGGCAGATAATACTGGAATTAAAATACTTGGAACGGCAGATATAAATAATGATGGAAAAATGGATATTATTAGTATTAACAAACAGTTTAGAAAAATCTATTATTTCAAAAATACTTCTACTGCTAGTGCTTTTAGTATTGATGCTCCTCTTGTTTTCAATTTGCAAAATTCGCCAAGAGATTTTACAATAAATGATTTTAATAATGATGGTAAACTTGATTTAGCTATTACATATGACTCCATATTTTCAGGAACGGCTGGAACGTCTATTCTATTAAATACATCTACCAATTTAGATTCTTTATCATTCTCATCACCTATTGCCATTAGTGGTAATTACATGGGTTCAAAAATTTTGAGTACTGATTTTAATTTAGATGGCAAACAGGATTTGATTATTTCCCCAATATCAGGGGAATCTCAAACTGTTTTTTTAAACAATAGCACTACTAGTGCCATTGTTTTCATTCCTTTCTCTTTTTCAATAAATAGCACAAATAAACTATTTATAAGTGATGTAACTTTGGATGGAAAGCCTGATATAATTATATATGACGGATCTTATACAATAACTATTTACCAAAATAGTATATCTGGTTTTACAGGAAGTATTAATTACTACAGTTATTTTTATCTTAATCATATAAACGCTCCCTTTAATAATGTAAAGTATGCAGATATCAATATGGATGGTTTTGGTGATTTTATAGTTTATAATTCTAACTATGGTAGAACTACTATTTATTTGCAAGCTAAATTCCCAAATGCTTTGAATAAAAGAGATTTTTCTCTTTCTACCTTTTTTAATAGCTCTAATACAACGAACAATTTAATTTTAGCGGATCTAGACTCCAATCATTCCCAAGATTTCATCTCATTTGACAATGGATTGCGACTAACAAGAAATGATTTTTTAAAACCCCAACCAACTATCAAGTCATCTAATGTAAATATGGTTTCTATTGAGAGTTTCAAGGCACAAATTAAAGTAAATCGGGGAAATGGAAGCAATATAATTGTATTGCTAAAAAAAGGAAGTCCAATAACGCAATTGCCCACTGATTATGCAAGTTATACTGCAAAAGATTCTTTTGGATTGGGGACCTTATTAGAAACAGATTGTTATGTAATGTATATTGGTAATATGGACACCTTTAATTTTAGTAATTTAAGAAGAAAAACGAGGTATTATGCAGCAATCATTGAATTTAATGGGAGTAGTTTGGGAGCTAATTTTATGGATTCTGCCACTTATTTTGATTTCCAAACCAAAGATGAAGTTTCTGCTCCAACCACAAATATAATATTTAGTCTCATAAGTGATTCTAGTGCACGAATTAGTTGGACAAAAGGAGATGGAACCCATCGTTTGGTAATTGTGAGTGATGGTATGCTTTATGAGCCTGTTAAACATAAGCACTATAAAGCAGATAATTATCTCGGGCACGGGGATACCATTATGGATAAATATAGTACGATTAATCATATAGTTTATGCAGACACAGGATCCTATTTTGATTTGAATGGACTGTCAGTGAGTGTGCGCTATAATATTAGAATAATCGAATTTGATTT
>JANMIV010000092.1:0-5162 GCA_031375995.1 Bacteroidota bacterium | reverse complement strand
ACCTTTTGATGCCATTGTTTCTAATCCACCATACTCCATTAATTGGATTGGCGATGGCGACCCGACACTGATAAATGACGACCGTTTTGCCCCCGCTGGTGTTTTGGCCCCTAAATCAAAAGCGGATTTTGCTTTTGTTCTTCATGCCTTAAGCTACCTTTCTAGCAAAGGAAGGGCGGCACTTGTTTGTTTTCCTGGTATATTTTACCGTGGTGGCACAGAGCAAAAGATTAGAAAGTATTTGGTAGATAATAACTTTGTTGAAACGATAATAGCGGTTGCACCCAATTTATTTTATGGCACTTCTATAGCGGTAACTCTATTGGTACTATCGAAACATAAAACCGAAAACACAACCCAGTTTATAGATGCCAGTGGCGAAGATTTTTTTAGAAAAGTAATTAACAACAACGAGCTTACCGATGCCCATATTGAAAAGATTATGGATATTTTTGATAGTAAGCAAGATGTTGACCATATAGCAAAATGTATTGACAATAGTGTTATTGCAGCCAACGATTATAACTTATCTGTAAGCAGTTATGTAACAACAAAAGACAACAGAGAGCATGTAAATATTGCCAAGCTAAATGCAGAGATTACCAAAACAGTAGAGAAGATTAATGCCTTACGCACAAGTATTGATAACATCATAAAAGAAATTGAAAAATGAGTTATTTAGATACATTATTGCAAGGTGTTGAAGTGGAGTGGAAAACTTTGGGGGAAGTTGTAGAACTTTCAAACATAGGAGTAGATAAAAAAAGCAATACAAATGAAAAAAAAGTGAGGCTGTTAAACTTTGTTGATGTTTTTAAAAATCAATACATTTCGAATGAAACACCGACCATGGTTGTAACCGCAAGTGAAAAGAAAATGATTGATTGCAATATAAAACAAGGTGATATTTTTATTACACCATCATCGGAACTCATTGATGAAATTGGTTTTTCAGCAATGGCAATTGAGGATTTTGATAATGCTGTATATAGTTACCATATAATGAGGTTAAGAATTTATGATAAAACTATTCTTGTACCTGCTTTTCTAAATTATTTATTTAGTTCTACGGAAATTCGAAAACAAATTCGATTAAAAGCCCAAGGAATAACACGATATGGATTAACTCAACCAAATTGGAAATCAATCCAAATCCCGATACCATCACTCACAGTTCAAAAAGAAATTGTTGGTATATTAGATAAATTTACGGAGCTTACAGCGGAGCTTACAGCGGAGCTTACAGCTCGTAAACAACAATATATCTATTACCGGGAGCAATTGTTTAGTTTTGAAGATGGTGAAGTGGAATGGAAGACTTTGGGGGTTGTTGGAGAGTTTATTAGAGGTAGACGCTTTGTAAAAACAGATTTGATTTCAGAAGGTAAACCTTGTATTCATTATGGAGAAATGTATACACACTATAATATTTGGGCAGATAAGTCAAAATCATTTATAAGTGCAGAGCTTGCATCTAAGTTACGAGCAGCAAAAAAAGGCGATGTTGTATTTGTTGCTGCAGGTGAAACTACGGAAGATATAGGTAAAGCTACAGCTTGGCTAGGTGAGGAAGATATTGTAATTCACGATGCTTGTTTTTTTTATAAAAGCACTTTGAACCCTAAATTTGTAGCTTACTATTCAAGAACTGACTTCTTTCACAATCAGATTAAAAAATCAATTTCTTCGGGTAAGATATCTGCAATCAATGCAAAAGGCTTTGAAAAAGTCATTATCCCAATCCCATCTTTAGAAGAACAAGAACGCATCGTTTCGATTCTTGATAAATTCGATACGCTTACTACTTCCATTAGCCAAGGTTTGCCAAAAGAGATTGAGTTAAGAAAAAAACAATATGAGTATTACAGAAATATGTTGTTAACATTTCCAATTAATAATTTAACAAAATAGTATGGGGCAATCATTAAAAGAAATAGCTCAAACACTTAAGGATGCTAAACAGAAAGTTCAGCTAATCTATGCATTTAATGGCACTGGTAAGACAAGATTATCTCTGGAATTTAAAGAGTTGATAGCTCCCAAAAATCCTGAAACTGTGCAAGAGGAAACAAATATTAAAATAATGTATTACAATGCATTTACCGAAGATTTGTTTTATTGGGATAATGATTTGGATTATGACACCGATAGGAAGTTGAAAATTCAACGGAATGGTTACACCAGTTGGATACTAGAAGATCAAGGACAAGAACCTAATATAGCAAAATATTTTCAGCGCTATACAAACGATAAATTAACGCCTAAGTTTAATGAAGAATATACAATTAAGGATAAGAATAATAATGATATAATTATTCCTGCCTATTCAGAAGTACGTTTCTCGTTTGAACGTGGAAACGATGAGCCTTCTGAGTTTGTAAAAATTTCAAAGGGTGAAGAAAGTTGTTTTATTTGGAGTGTTTTTTATAGTTTATTAGCACAAACCATTAATGAATTAAATAAAGCAGAGGTGTCTGAGCGGGAAACAGACCAATTTAACGATTTGCAATATGTATTTATTGATGACCCAGTAAGTTCTTTAGATGATACTCATTTAATAGAGTTAGCTGTTAATATTGCAGAGTTGATTAAATCAAGCAAATCTGACCTAAAGTTTATTATTACAACACACAATCCATTATTCTATAATGTTTTATTCAATGAATTCAGTAATCCTGATTCACGTTATAGCTACAAACCAAAACATAGCATTAAAAGACGTTTGGAAAAATTGGAGGACGGTACTTTTGACATTCATATTCAGCCAAAAGATTCGCCTTTTGCTTATCATCTTTTCCTTTTGGGTGAACTAGAGAAAGTTTCACTATCAGGAGACATACAAAAGTATCATTATAATTTTCTTCGTAATATTTTAGAAAAAACCTCTACCTTTTTAGGTTATTATGAGTGGAAAAAACTTTTACCAGAGGATGCAGATGGCGCAAGAGAAGGCTATTATAACAGAATTATTAATTTATCTAGTCATAGTAAATTTTCTGGAGAAGAGACTTCTATTTTAACAAGTCAAGAAAAGGATGTTTTAAAACACTTGGTAAAAGAAATTACCAGAATATACAATTTTAAATCAAATAATGACCAACCAGTAACTGAAGAAGATGTCACAGTATAAAACCATAGCAGAATCAAATAATTTCATTGTACTTGATAACTTTGATAAGTATTATGAGGCAAATGATGCACCTGTTGCCTATCAAACAGAGGCAGCATTGGAGCGTGAATTTATTCAGGATTTAATTAACCAAGGTTATGAAAATCCATTAGACCTGAATACACATGCAGCCATGTTGGCTAATATAAGACTGCAACTGCAATCGCTTAATAATATGGTGTTTAAGGATGGTGAGTGGGTTCGCTTTGTGGAAGAGTATTTAGACAAACCAAGTGATAACCTTATAGAAAAAACAAGGAAAATACACGACAACTATATTTATGATTTTGTTTTTGATGATGGGCATATTCAAAATATTTACCTAGTAGATAAATATAATATAGCACGCAACAAAGTACAAGTAATTACCCAATTTGAGCAAAAAGGAACGCAATTAAATAGGTATGATGTAACTGTATTGGTAAATGGATTGCCTTTGGTACAGGTTGAATTAAAAAAACGTGGGGTTGCTATCAGAGAAGCATTTAATCAAGTGCATCGTTATACCAAAGAGAGTTTTAACAGTAATAATTCTCTTTACAAATACTTGCAGATTTTTGTTATTTCAAATGGCACTGACACCCGCTATTTTGCAAACACCGTGGAGCGAAATAAAAACAGTTTTGACTTTACCATGAACTGGGCCAAAGCAGATAATTCGCTTATTAAAGACCTTAAAGATTTTACCACCACATTTTTTGAGAAACGTACCCTTTTAAATATACTTCTTACTTATTCAGTTTTTGACACCAATGATACGTTGCTAATTATGAGACCTTACCAAATTGCAGCAACAGAAAGAATACTATGGAAAATTCAAAGTTCGTATCAATCAAAAAAATGGTCAACACCCCAAAGTGGAGGCTTTATTTGGCATACTACAGGCTCAGGTAAAACACTCACCAGTTTTAAAGCAGCTAGATTAGCTACACAACTTGATTTTATTGATAAAGTTTTCTTTGTGGTAGATCGTAAAGATTTGGACTTTCAAACCATGAAAGAATATCAAAGATTTTCACCAGATAGTGTTAATGGCTCAGATAGCACAGCAGGCTTAAAAAGAAATATTGAAAACGATGATAATAAGATTATTGTAACTACCATACAAAAACTAAATAACCTCATGAAAAGTGAAGGTGATTTAGCCATTTATCAGAAGCAAGTGGTTTTCATTTTTGATGAAGCACATCGCAGTCAATTCAGCAGTAAAAAAGATGGAAAAACTATCGGAACACAACATAATTTAAAAAAGAAGTTCAAAAAGTACTACCAATTTGGGTTTACTGGTACTCCTATATTTCCTGATAACTCTTTAGGTTCAGAAACAACTGCAAGTATATTTGGCAATGAATTACATGCGTATGTAATTACTGATGCCATTAGGGATGAAAAAGTATTGAAATTTAAGGTTGACTATAATAATGTAAGACCTAAGTTTAAAAGAATTGAAAAGGAGCAAGATGAAAAGAAATTAAGTGCAGCAGAAAACCAAATGGCTTTGCTTCATCCAGAACGCATCAAAGAAATTTCGCAATATATTTTACAAAATTTTAGACTAAAAACACACAGAAATCAAGGAAGTAACAAAGGTTTTAACGCTATGTTTGCGGTAAGTAGTGTGGATGCAGCTAAATGTTATTATGAGGAATTAACTAATTTACAACAAGAAAGCGATAAGCCGCTGAAAATAGCCACCATTTTTTCATTTGCAGCCAATGAAGAGCAAAATGCTGTTGGAGAGATAGTAGATGAAACTTTTGAACCCACTGCAATGGATAGCAGTGCCAAAGAGTTTTTAACGAAAGCAATCAATGACTATAACACCATGTTTAAAACTAGTTATGGTGTTGATAGTAAAGAATTTCAGAATTATTATCGCGACCTTGCAAAACGAGTTAAGAATAAAGAGGTTGACTTAATAATTGTGGTGGGCATGTTTTTAACTGGATTTGATGCACCAACTCTTAACACGTTATTTGTAGATAAAAACCTT
>JANMIV010000075.1:0-3994 GCA_031375995.1 Bacteroidota bacterium | reverse complement strand
ATTATTTCATCAGTAAGGCCTTTTCAGCTAATGATGGGTAAAATATTGGGCATTGCAAGTGTGGGCTTGTTACAATTTATTATTTGGGTAACACTCATTTTAATAGCTATGCCCTTGGTAAGCTCGCTCCTTATGGGAGATAAAATGCAAGAAATGGCTTCAGCAACTGCTAATATGCCCAACTCAATGCCGGCAAAAGCCATCAGTGGCAATGCCTTTCTTGATGGCTTATTATCATTTAATTATCCATACCTAATTGGTGTATTTGTATTCTATTTTATTGCTGGTTATTTGTTCTATGGTGCATTGTTTGCCGCCATTGGCAGTGCGGTAGATAATGAAACGGATACACAACAATTTATGCTTCCTGTAACCATGCCTTTAATATTTTCTATTGCATTAGCACAAGGCTTGGTATTAAATGCTCCTAATGGAACTGCCGCTTTTTGGTTATCCATCATTCCGTTTACATCGCCCATCGTAATGATGATAAGAGTACCTTTTGGTGTGCCTACTTGGGAACTACTGCTCTCCATGGCCTTAATGATAGCTGGCTTTATGTTTACAGTTTGGCTGGCTTCCAGAATATATAGAATTGGTATTTTAACTTTTGGTAAGAAACCTAGCTATAAAGAAATATGGAAATGGATAAAAATGAATAACTAAAGATGGAAGTAACGCATCCATTAAAAATTGCCAATTACCGTAACTTTATTTTTACCCGTTTTTTTTTAACACTGGCCTACCAAATTATTGCTGTTATAATAGGTTGGCATATATATAAACTCACTGGCGATGTATTGGCATTGGGCTTAATTGGCTTGGCAGAAGCACTCCCAGCCATCAGCATTGCTTTATTTGCCGGGCATATAGCCGACAAACACAACCGAAAAAAAATAATGCAATTCAGCATGCTTGCCATGCTGTTAGGGGCAATAGGTTTATTAATTGTAACCTATACTTCATATGCAATTACATTTCAGGTAAGTGCTATTTATGCGCTCATAATGCTTATAGGACTTGGAAGAGGATTTTACGCCCCTGCTGGACAAGCCATTTTAAACCAATTGGTAAGCAAAGAACAATTGGTGAAAGGAAGCACTTTTTACAGCACTACTTGGCAAATTGCTTCTATTGTAGGCCCTGCAAGTGCTGGTTTTCTTTATAATTATTGGGGTATTACGTACAGTTTTTTTATTGTTATCTGTTTCTTTTTAACTGCATTCACCTTTTTGAGCCTTATAAAAGTAAAAAAACATGCAGTAGCTCTCAATCACCTTTCTATTTGGCTCAACTTGGCAGATGGCATCAAATATGTATTTAACCATAAAATTATTCTAGGAGCACTTTCGCTTGATTTATTCTCCGTGTTATTTGGCGGAGCGGTGGCTCTATTACCTGCTTTTGCCGATGAAATACTGAATGTGGGTGCACAAGGTTTGGGTTATTTGCGTGCAGCTCCCTCATTAGGCGCAAGTATTACTATGATTGTTTTCTCCTTCTTTGGCACTTTTAAGCGACCAGGACAAACACTTATTTTAGTAGTTGCTGCTTTTGGCTTATGTATGATTGGCTTTGGCTTAAGTACCAACTTCTACCTCAGTTTAGCACTCCTATTTTTGAGTGGTGCTTTTGATAGTATCAGTGTAATTATAAGAGGCGCCATTATGCAACTATTTGTACCCGACAATATGCGAGGCAGGGTTTCGTCCATCAATACCATTTTTATAGGAAGTTCCAATGAAATTGGTGCTTTTGAAAGTGGCCTTGCTGCCAAACTATTAGGAATAGCTCCTTCGGTAGTATTTGGCGGCACCGCAACACTCCTAGTTGTGTTTATTGCTCAGTGGAAGGCTAAAAAGCTCAAACAAATGACTTTTAAGTAAAAGTATTATTGGCCGTTAACTATTTAATTCCAACTTTCTACATCATTATTCCTCACCTTCTAGCGAATTGTGTATAAAAGTGAATTGGATATCAAAAATATAAACAATAAAAAAGGGCTGTTTCATTTCTGAAACAGCCCTTTACAAATAATAAGTTAGTATTTACTTTACTATTTTAAATGTTTTGATTACTCCATTTTGGCTTACTTTAAGTATATACAATCCTTTGGCTAAAGTATTGGCTTCTTCTATAGCTATTATATTACTTCCAAAGCTAGCACCCACGCTTCTATCCATTACAAGCTTTCCATTTGCATTGTATAAAGCCAATTTAATGGCTTTATCTGAGCTAGTTGCTACTTTAACCTGTAACTCTGCATCAAATGGATTTGGAGACACTTCAACCAATTCAATACTGCCAAAATCATCCGCATTAATATTTACAATATTGGAGTACTCAAATTTCCCATCCATATCAATTTGTTTCAATCGGTAATAAACAGTAACATCTTTTGTACTTTCATCTATGAACTGATAGTTATTTAATTGGTTACTTGATCCATTGCCTTTCACAAAACCAATATACCTAAAGTTTTTACCATCTATACTTCTTTCCACTTCAAAACCTTTGTTATTTGCTTCAAAAGCAGTTGTCCATTTCAATATAATGTGTTTGTTTTCCTTACTAGCATTAAATGCTATCAATTTCACTGGTAAAGAATTGCTATTAGACGAAACCACAAATTGTTTATTGAACGAATCCGTATTTAATAATAGGAAGTTTACTTTAAAGTTATTTGTTATACGTTGGAAACTTGCAGCACTGTTTCTAGTATTAGTCCAAGCTCCAAAACCCATCAACCTGCCATTTAAAGCCAAATCATTATTGGTAGATGAAGCTAGAATACTTCCACTTGGAACACCCAATTCAACTCTTACACTATCAAAAGTAAGATCACCATATTTATATAACATCCATGTTCTGGTACTGTTATTGGTAAAACCTGTAGGTAAAGTTCCTATAATGGGCTGTAATGCAGAGTAAACGGCAAAAGAACCAGTACCAACTATATTTTCAGCTTTTACACCTATTTGGTGTTTAGTACTTGTTTGCAAATTATTGGTGGTAATATTAAAAATAGTGGCTGTTGTGGTATCTAACATAACTGAACCAGTAAACCATTGTGTATTAGGGTCTAAATTCACTAAGTCACCACTATTACAATTACCAGATGCATCAGATACAGAAGCACTACCAGTACTTTCATTCATTCTATAATAAGCCACTAAATTAGGCTCAGAAAAATTAGCAATTTTTCTATGCATATTCTCAATAATTTGAGTCTGCGTTCTTGCTATATTCCAAATCCTAAATTCATCTAAACCACCATTGAGAACAGAAATACCTGCTGTTGACTTAGAGCCCGATCTTCTGCCAATATACACTGGGCTGTTTTTATACAAAACATTACCAGTTGCAGCTATTGTACCTGCAGTATCTCCATTTACATAAATGGTTAATTCTGCACCATCATATTTTACTGCTACGTGAGCCCAATTATTGGTAGGAATGGTATCGTTGCTGGTAAGGAAAAACAATCCATTACTTGTACGCAATGTAACTCCAATACGTCTGCCAATTGTTTCTATGGTTATACTTGTATCTGCATTGCTAGAATCTGATGAATAAATACAACCAGGATTCAACAAAGCATTGTTTCCTAGCACCCATGTTTCAACAGTAAAATTTGTAACAGGCTTAACCGATGACTTATTAGCAACCTCAATATAACCTGTAGTTCCATTGAATTGCAAGCGTGTTTCAGTACCACCCACTAAAGCAATATTATTTACCGTAAAAGCAGCGATAGAAGTATCATTAGCAGCACTTGCATCACCAAGAAGTTCACTCCAAATTTTTATGGTAAAATTACCCGCAGTAGTAGGATTAAAAGTAGCTGGAAACGTTACTGGGGCAGATTGACCTGCTGATATGGTAGGTGCAGTTGTACTATCCAAATAAACCCTTGTATTAACTGCATTAAAAATGGCGCACTTAACCTTGAAACTTGATTGTGTAAGGGTTCCATAATTGCTAATAGTCCCTA
>JANMIV010000114.1:0-4000 GCA_031375995.1 Bacteroidota bacterium | reverse complement strand
GCAAAGTAATGGGCGGAGGCATGCGCCAAGCTGGTTTTTTGGCGGCTGCTGGGCTGTACGCTTTACAAAACAATATAACACGCCTAGCCACAGACCACCAACGTGCCCTTTTGATAGCCAAAGAAATAGCGCAAGCGGGCTTAAGCGAATACATACTGCCTGTGGAAACCAATATTGTTATTTTTAAATTGGCAGCGCATATAAACATAGAAAATTTTACACAACAACTGCAAGCAAATGGAATAAAAGCCGTGACCATGGGGAATCGCCTTTTTAGGTTTGTACTACACCTTTCCATCCAAGAATCTGATTTTGAAACTTTAGTAGAAAAAATTGCCCACTTAAAAGCATAAGTTAGAAAGGTTGGTTTTTTTAAACTTATTTTACCATATTCGCCCACTATTTATGAAAAAAGGAATTTTAGCACTCATGGTTTTGGTTTTTGCCTTTACCGCCAATATACAAGCACAATCTAAAAAGAAAGCGGCCAAAGGGTACGATGCCATTTACCCCTTTATAAAAGGCAAAGCCAAGGTAGTAAAGGCAGGTAAAATTGGCTATATAAATGAGGTGGGCGAAGAGTTTATTCCTTGCAAATACGAAGAAATATATCCTTTTGAGGGCGGAAGAGCCAAAGTGCAACGCAATGGAAAATACGGTTATATAAATGAGCAGGGCGAAGAAGTAATTGAATGTAAGTTTGATATAATTGGCGCATTTAAAAATGGCAGGGCGGTAGTAAAACTCAATGGAAAGCTGGAAGTGATTGATATGGAAGGGAATATTATTACCGAAAACAACCACGGAGGTTAGGTATAAAACCCTTGTTTGCAAAAAGACTGATATTTCTAAGGTTTTTTGTGCAAATGAAAACAAATACTACATTCGAAGGGTTCTATAAAGTAGTAAACAATTTAATAGCAGAATAAAACAATAGTAATGGGTAATTTAAAGAAAAAATTTGCAGAGAAAGCACTTCCTTTAGCGGTAGAAATTAGAAATTTTGTAAAAGAAAATGGGCATGTAGTGTTGGGTAATTTTACAGTAGAAGATGTATATGCTGGACAAAAAGGAATTATTGGCTTATTAACTGAAACTTCTTTACTTGACTCCAATGAAGGCATTCGTTTTAGAGGTTATACCATTCCTGAACTGCGCCAACTATTGCCAAAAGTACCAGGTGGAACAGAACCACTGCCTGAAGGTTTATTTTACCTAATGCTATTGGGCGAATTACCAACTTACGATGATGTATTGGATATTCAGGCCAATTGGGCACAAAGAGCAGAAATTCCAGCGCACGTATATGCAGCCTTAGATGCTTTGCCAAGCAGCACCCACCCTATGACCCAGTTTTCTATAGCCATTATGGCTTTGCAAACAGAGTCGGTATTTGCCAAAGCTTACAAAGATGGAATTAACAAAAAAGACTATTGGGATTATACCTACGAAGATGTATGCACCCTTTTATCGCGCTTACCTAGAGTAGCAGCCTATATTTACCGCAGAACCTATAAAAACAACGAGCATATACCTGCCGACCCTAAACTAGACTGGGCGGCTAACTTTGCCCACATGCTGGGAATAGACCAAAACGAATTTTACAAACTGATGCGTTTGTACATGGTAATTCATGCCGACCACGAAGGAGGCAATGTATCTGCCCATACTACACATTTGGTGGGTTCTGCTTTGTCTGACCCTTATTTAGCATTATCTGCTGCTATGAATGGCTTAGCTGGCCCATTGCATGGCCTTGCCAACCAAGAGGTAATCCGTTGGATAAAAGACATGCAAGAAGAAATAGGCGAAGAGCCTACCGAAGCGCAAATAGGCGACTATATACACAAAACCCTGACCGAAGGAAAAGTAGTACCTGGTTACGGACATGCCGTATTGCGCAAAACAGATCCACGTTTTACAGCACAACAAGAATTTGCCAAAACCTACATGCCAGATGATAAACTGGTAAATATAGTATGGAATATATACAAAGTAGCTCCACCCATATTGGAAAATACAGGTAAAATTAAAAATCCTTGGCCGAATGTGGATGCCCATTCAGGTGCATTGTTATTGCATTATGGTTTGGCAGAATACGAATTTTACACCGTACTATTTGGTGTAAGCAGAGCATTAGGCGTAATGGCTTCATTGCTTTGGGACAGGGCTTTGGGTTTACCATTGGAGCGCCCAAAATCGGTAACTTACGAATGGTTAAAAAACACCGTAGCGGCTAAAAAAGCCACTTCATAAAACTTACATTATACTTATTGCAAAGTCCGGCTGTACATAACAGTCGGACTTTTTTATGGCCTTTACAATGCGTGTAACTTGCTTAGTGCTACCATACACCAAGCAAACACAAAACTCCTTCCATAAAAGCATAGTATCTGGTTTTACAGCACAAAAAAGTCTTTAAAAGACACTGCAAGGAATATTAGCTCTTAACAAAACTCCTAACACCTCCGTTTAGTTCAGTAGCACAAGGCTTTACAAGCAAAAGAGTATTTTCCCTAGGGAAAACACCCTTCAAATAGGGAAAACACTCTTTTTTGTGGGGTTTTCCCCACATTTTTTTAAATGCCTATAATTATTAAGAAGTTTACTTGTTCCATTAATGAATTATGAATATGTTTGATAAAAGATAAAAACAAACTGTTCCAAGCCAAGCTAATTATGGTAGATAAGGATGGTTTTACAATACTTATCTGCTAGTTAGCGGTAATTCCAGAAAACCTATAAACAATTAGAAAAAACTAAAAAATGGCTAGTATAAACGACTTTAAATTAGTAAATGTAAAAAGCAAAAAATATTTTGAATTATTTTCAAAAGTTTTAGATACAAAATTTGATGACTTGGATGATGTCAAAAAAACAAGATTTGGTTTCTATTTTTTTATGCTCGAGAATATTTGTGACAAAAAAGATATTTATGACATTGTTGAATTAATTACTGATACAGAATTTAATAGTATAATATTTAAAGATAAATCTGAAGATTATGGAATTGATGCTGTTTTTATAAATGAAGAAAACCAAACAATTAATCTTTTCAACTTTAAATTTAGAGAAAAGTTCAAAAAAGAAAAATCTCAAAGCATTAACGATACAATAATTTCTACTAAGTTTATTAACGCTTTAATCAATGAAAACGTTGATCATTTAGATACAAAACTTAGAAAATATGCCTCTGAAATCATTGAAAAATTAAATAGCAATGATGTTTGGAAATTAAAACTATATGTAGTTTCAAATGAAACAATTGAATTAGACAAAGCAGATAGCAGTTTGCTTCAACTTGAGAAACTTTATGATTTAGAAGCAATTCCAATCGGTTTGAATAATATCAAGGAATTAATGTCTATAAGACCAGAACCAATAAATGCTTGTTTAATACTCGATAAGGATGCAATTATGTCGTTCTCGGAAAGTTCTATATCTTCATCCAAATCTTATATTATACGACTTTCATTGAGTGAATTAATTAGAATTACATGTAACAATAACACTTTGAGACTTCAATATAATATTGAAGATTTAAGCCCTCTTTCAAATACAGAATTAGACTATTCCGTGCTATTTGATAATGTTAGAGGGTTTGTTCAAAATTCAAAATACAATGAAAATATTGAAAAATCTTTAAGTAAAAATCCTACTAAGTTTTTTATGTACAATAATGGTTTAACAATTACAGCAGATGATATAAATGCTGAAGAAGTTAATGCAGGAAAAAAGGTTAAAATATCTATTATCAACTTTCAAGTATTAAATGGAGGTCAATCACTTAGAACTATTCATAATTTCAACAAGAAATTTAAAGATCAAATAGCAAAAAATTTATCAAATAGCGAAGTTTTAATTAGAATTTTCAAAACAACATCAGATAAAACATTAATTAATAAGATAGCTGAGTACACAAATAGTCAAAATGCTATATCGAGTATTGATTTAAAATCATTAAGTTCAGAACAGATTGAATTAGAACAATATCTTGATG
>JANMIV010000045.1:0-8304 GCA_031375995.1 Bacteroidota bacterium | reverse complement strand
ATATGTTGGCATACTGGCAAGGTTTAATACTACTGCGAACCAACTTATTACAACCTCTCATTGATGTATTACCCAATTCTCTTGCCAATATACCAATCAGCAAAAGACTAGTAACCCCTAATGCCAATAACAGTAATTTTATACAATTCATTACTCCTAACAATAAAGCCATGTTAGGCTATTTAATAGGGGAAAAGATTTTGGTGCTGATAAACAATGACAATAAGATGAATAGTTTTGATTTAAGTGCACTTAAATTGTCGGGAAAATGGAAGCAAATTGGAAATAATAATGAAATAAATATATTGGGTACTAAAGAAAACAGTAGCTTCAATACGCCATTACTACCCATTTCCTTGGGTATTTGGATTAAAGAGTAAATTGAAACTCCATAAAAGGGGGTATTAAACTATATGGCTATTTAGTATTACTAAGGTAGAAATAATTGTATCATAAAAAAGGCTGCTCTATTATTGTAAGGGCAGCCTTTTTATGTTTTTTAAAGTTGAAACATCCTATGCTTTAACAGTTATTGGTGCTTCAATAGCTAGGTTTACTGGGTTTTCTACCTTTTCATCCAACAGAGAAAAGTCTATTACATCCAGCATATTTTTAACATAATGGAAAGTCAAATCACTTAAGTAAGTCTTGCTAATTTCTTCTACATCTTTTCTATTGGCATCGCAAAGTAGAATAGTATTTATTCCAGCCCGCTTAGCCGCTAATATTTTTTCTTTTACACCGCCAATTGGAAGCACTTTGCCACGTAATGTTATTTCACCAGTCATAGCTAGTTGAGGTTTTACTTTGCGTTGTGTAAATAAGCTAGCCAAGGAAGTAAGCATGGTAACCCCTGCTGAAGGGCCATCTTTTGGAACAGCACCCGCAGGCACATGAATATGTACATCAAACTTATCAAACACTTTAGGGTCAATGCCTAGGTACGAGCAATGCGATTTTAAGAAGGTAAGTGCAGTAATAGCAGATTCTTTCATCACATCCCCTAATTGTCCTGTTAATTGTAGCTTTCCAGTTCCTATCGTTAAACTGCTTTCTACAAACAGTATTTCACTTCCTACACTTGTCCAAGCCAATCCCGTTACTACTCCTGCAACATCATTACCTTGGTACATTTCTTTGTCTCCTCTTTCTATACCAAGAATGGTTTGTAAGTCTGCAACATCAATGGTAATTTTATTCTTTTTGAACATTACTTTTTGCATTGCAAAGTGTCGGGCAACAGCAGCAATCTTTTTTTCCAAACCACGTACACCACTTTCTCTGGTATAGCCATCAATAATGCGTTCTAATACATTGTTATTTAAATCAAAACTACCCTTTTTTAGTCCATGATTAGCTTCTTGCTTTGGTATTAAATATTTTTTGGCTATTTCTACTTTTTCCTCCAAAGTGTAACCGTTTATTTCAATAATTTCCATTCTGTCAAGCAATGCTGGCTGAATAGAATCAAGGTTATTTGCGGTAGCAATAAACATTACTTTAGATAAGTCGTAATCAATTTCAATGAAGTTATCATAAAAAGTAGCATTTTGTTCAGGATCGAGCACTTCTAAAAGAGCACTCGAAGGATCTCCCCTAAAACTGTTTTGAATTTTGTCTATTTCATCCAATACAAATACAGGGTTGTTACTTTTTACTTTTTTTAGATTTTGAATAATTCTACCAGGCATGGCACCAATATAAGTTCTTCTATGTCCCCTTACTTCACTTTCATCATGCAAGCCTCCTAAAGCTATTCGGGCATATTTTCTATCAAGGGCTTTGGCAATAGATTTTCCTAAGCTAGTTTTTCCAACTCCTGGAGGGCCATATAAACACAATATAGGGCTTTTCATATCTCCTTTTAACTTAAGAACGGCCAAATATTCTAATATGCGTTTTTTTACTTTTTCAATTCCAAAATGGTCTTCATTTAAAATTTGTTCGGCACGTTTTAGGTCAAAATTGTCTTGAGTAGTTTCGTCCCAAGGCAAATCAAGTAAGGTATTTAAGTAATTAACTTGAATACTGTAATCTGGAGCCATAGGGTTCATTATTTTCAAACGATCCAATTCTTTATTGAAAGATTCTGCTATTTCTGGCTGCCACTTTTTATCTTTTGCTTTATTTCTTAAGGTTTCAATTTCTTGTTCTGGGCTTTCTGAGCCAAGTTCTTCATTGATTGCTTTCATTTGTTGGTGCAAAAAGAACTCTCTTTGCTGCTTGTCCATGTCCCCACGCACCTTGTCTTGGATTTTGTTTTTTAACAAAAGCAATTCCTTTTCAGCTATCATTAATTCTACCAATACGGTTGCCATTTTTTCCAAAGAGTCATTGTCTAACAAGCGTTGTTTTGCTTCTACTTCAATATTTAAATTGGTAGCCACTAAAGCCATCAAAAGTGGTGTGTTATCAATGCGTTTTATTCCATTTGCTATTTCTGGTGAAAACGATCCTTGAAGTTGAATAAGTTCTCCTGCAAGTGATTTTATGGTGCTGATAAGATCTTTGGTGTTTGTATCGTTATCGTCTAATAAATCCGTGTTTACAGTAAACCTTCCCTTTAAATAGGGTTCGGTTTCTTCTATTGATTTTAAAGTTATTTGTTTGATCCCTTGTAAAAAAACAGTTTCTTGGTTATTAGGCAGTTTTATTACTTTCAACACTTTAGCCAAAGTTCCAATTTTATACAAATCATCCAATTCTGGCTCTTCTGCTTTTATGTTTTTTTGCGTTACAACCAATATAAAAGATTTGTTTTTCTTGGCATCTTTGATGAGTTTATTCGATTTTTCACGTCCAATACTCACAGGAAGCGCCATCATAGGAAAAAGAACAGTATTGCGGAGCGGTAAAATTGGCAGCATTTCGGGCAAATCTTCCACCTTTACCAATAAATCTTTATCATCAAGTGTTATAGGAATACCAATAGAATTATCGTCATCATTATCTGCCCACTCTTCAAAATGAGCATCTTCAGGTAAATTTATCATTAATTTTTTTTGTAAAATTGGGGGTTTTAAAGGTAGATTTTGCAATTCAAATGCCAAATAATAAATATACTTTTATTTGTGCGTTAGATTGACTTATGCAAATTTGCAATAACTTGCCAGTCCAAATTAGTCAAATATTTCATTGCATAGAATAAAAATAACGCCAGATATAGAATTAGCGGTTGAAGACAGCGGAAACGGAAAACAAACCATTTTGTTTATCCACGGATTAGGCAATCACAAAGGAGTTTGGCATTATAATACTGCATACCTACAAAAAGAGTATAGATGCATTGCTATTGATTTGCCGGGTAACGGCAATTCCTCTCATGGAGATTACCCTTACAGTATATTTTTTTATGCGGAAACGGTTAAGAAACTAATTGATGCCTTGCAATTGGAGAGTGTTGTTATTGTTGGGCATAGCATGGGTGGGCAAGTAGCAATTGTATTTGCTTTGCGTTATCCAGAATTAACAAAGAAACTTATTTTATTAGCTTCAAGTGGATTAGAGTATTTCTCCGAGTTGGATAGTTTAATGATTACCAAGTCGTTGCAAATGGGTCAATTGATTAATAGCAATGAATTTTACTTGGAAAGTGCCATTAAACAAAGCTTTTATCATTTTGAAAAGGAAAAGATAAACCAAACCGTAGAGGATGCTAAAGCGTTTATTGGTTTACATCAATCCAAGAATTGGAAAAAGATGATAGACCAGTCTATTCATGGTATGCTAAAGGAGCAGGTTCAACCATTTTTAGGGCAGATTACAGCGCAAACATTAATTGTTTTTGGGGAATACGATGCAATGATTCCCAATAAAATACTGCATCCGAGTGAAACGGTGCATTCCATTGCAAAAAAGGCAAACTCAAAGATAAAAAACAGCCAAGTAGTAATAATTAAAGAGGCTGGTCATTTTATACAAATAGAAAAAAGTACAGAAATCAACGAATTGATTATCAGTTTTCTAAAATAGTAGCGAGTCTTGTAAAGCATATATTACTAAGTCAATATTGACTTGGTTCCAGTGTTGGCAAATATTATTTTTTAGTCAAGTATTTGTATTTAAA
Source organism: Bacteroidota bacterium (assembly GCA_031375995.1). Taxonomy (GTDB): domain Bacteria; phylum Bacteroidota; class Bacteroidia; order UKL13-3; family UKL13-3; genus JAAFJM01. The sequence goes on along the minus strand of JANMIV010000045.1, from coordinate 4,238 downwards.
TAAGATTGCCCTATATTCGCAGCCCTTAAAAAATTAAAACAAATAAAATCATGTACGCAATCGTAGAAATTGCTGGCCAACAGTTTAAAGTTGAAAAAGACCAAAAAGTGTATGTACACCGCTTACAGCACGAAGAAGGCGCCAGTATTCAATTCGACAAAGTGATGCTATTAGATAATGGTAGCTCAGTAACCGTAGGTTTGCCAACCGTTTCAGGCGCAAATGTAAAAGCCAAAGTTTTATCTCACCTAAAAGGCGATAAAGTAATTGTGTTTAAGAAAAAGCGCAGAAAAGGTTACAGAAAGTTCAATGGTCACCGCCAATGTTTCACCCAAATTCAAATTGAAGCTATAAACGCTTAATTATTGTTTAACTAAAAAAATTTAAATACCATGGCTCATAAAAAAGGTGTCGGTAGTTCAAAGAACGGACGCGAATCTCATAGTAAACGTTTAGGCGTTAAAATATTTGGTGGTCAAAGAGCAGATGCTGGCAATATTATTATTCGCCAACGTGGAACCAAACACCACCCAGGCGATAATGTTGGAATTGGAAAAGACCATACTTTATTTGCTTTAATACACGGTACAGTTGTATTTCGTAAGAAAGCAAACGACCGTAGTTATGTTTCTGTAATGCCTTTGGCTAAGGCAGAAGCTTAAAAAGTACTATAATAGACTAAAAAAGCCTAATTCTCATAGAGGATTAGGCTTTTTTAGTGCTCATTACTTTGTAATTACATTTTTGCTATTAGACCTTCAATTTCAATTTTTAAATCGGCTAACATTATTTTTATCTCATTGATTAAATTTGGGATTACATCAATGTTTAGTTTGCTTTTACCTTCGTTTTCTAAACTACGCACTTTCTCAAATAAAGCACTAGCACCAAGCATTTGGATGGGAGCCTTCATTTTATGGGCCAACATGCCTATTCCTTCATAATTTTTTTCTGCAAGCAATTTGTCAAAGTCATTGATTTCTAAGGCGGTAGTGTTTAAGAACAAATCAAGCATTTCACGTATAAAGGCAATGTCGCCACCAGAAATTTCACTAAGATAAGTTAAGTCTATATTACTCATTTTTTTTGATAGATTTGTACAAATAAACAACTTAATATTAAATATAAGAAAAAATGTTTGGCATTTGTTTACTTCCACTCGTCCCGCTTAGGGAACAGCCTACAAGCAAAAGTGAAATGGTTAGCCAGTTATTGTTTGGGGAGCAGTATAAAGTTTTACACCAACAAGCTGATTGGATTAAAGTGGAAACAATAAACGATCAATACATTGGATGGATAAGCGAAGGGCAGGCAGATTTTATAGAGGATGCGGCTTTGAATGAGCTTGAGAAGCCGATTTTTACAACAAGCTTTCCGCATCAACTGATAAAGGTGGATGGATTGAATATGTTTGTTCCATTCGGGAGCAAAATTTACAATAAAAGGGTATTTATCATTAATAATCAAAAGTTTGAATTGGATTACCAAGAAGCAGATAACTGTAATTTATTAGATACTGCTATGCAATTTTTAAATACTGCTTATTTGTGGGGCGGGCGAACTCCTTGGGGCATTGACTGTAGTGGTTACACGCAGCAAGTGTTTGCACAACAAGGTGTATTTATGAAGCGCGATGCATACCAACAAGCAGAAATGGGGCAGGCTTTGGCTTTTTTAAGTGAGGCTCAATTAGGCGATTTGGCTTTTTTTGATAATAATGAAGGTAAAATAACCCATGTTGGCATACTGCTAGATAATGAAACTATTATTCATGCTAGTGGAAAAGTGAGAATTGACAAAATAGACAATCACGGAATTATACATAGCCAAACAAAAAAATATACGCACAAATTGAGGTTCTTAAAAAGAATTTTATAAAAACGCAGCATATTGGCAATAAAACAATTTAAAAGAATAACAGTTTAATAAATAACCAACACACAAATAGAAAATATGACACTACAAAAAGGAGACAAAGCACCTTCGTTTTCGCTATTGAATACTGAAAAGAAGGAAGTAAAATTGGAAGATTTTAAAGGAAAAAATTTAATTGTACATTTTTTTCCTTTAGCATTTACAGGCGTTTGCACTACGCAATTGTGCACAGTAAGAGATGCCATAAGCATGTATAAAAATGACAACGTAGATGTATTAGCTATTTCTGTTGATTCATTATTTGTTTTGGATAAGTTTAAAAGTGAGCAGAATTTGTCATTCGACTTACTTTCAGATTTCAATAAAACAGTTTCCGCTTCTTATGATTCACTGTTTGAAGTTTTTCCTGCATTTGGAATGCAAGGAGTTTCAAAAAGGGCAGCGTTTGTAATAGATAGAGAAGGGACAGTGCAGTATGCTGAGGTATTGGCCAGTCCAGGCGATTTGCCAAATTTTGAGGCAATCAACGCTACTTTGGCTACCTTATCATAAACTTAGTTTTATTTTAATTACGAAAAAATAGGCTGCTTTATAAAGGCAGCCTATTTTTTTTATATGGGTGTAAAGGGATGTAATTAAAAAAAAAAACTGTTTCAAATTTGAATGAAACAGTTTTACAATGTGGGCCCACCTGGGCTCGAACCAGGGACCACCTGATTATGAGTCAGGTGCTCTAACCAACTGAGCTATAGGCCCAACAAACAAGTGTTTGTTTTTGTGGGTTGCAATAGTAGGGTTTTACTATTATTGTTGCAAATAAAAATTGCAAAATGCTTAAACACAAAGCCATTATTTTTGATTTAGGGGGAGTTATTGTAAACCTTGATCAAGAAAGAACCATTAGGAGTTTTAAAAGACTGGATGTTGATTTAGATGAAATCAATGAAAAGCTACCCATTTTTAAAGAATATGAGGTAGGGAAAATAGATACGGATACATTTATTCATACCATAAAGACGGAGTTAAAAGGAAAGGCATCAGATGCTGAAATAGCAAAAGCTTGGAATAATATGATTTTAGACGTTCCCAGTGAGAGAATAACCATACTTAAGCAACTAAGAAAAGATTATAAATTATACTTATTGAGTAATACCAATGAACTTCATATAGAAGAGTTTAAAAAGATTTTTGAAAAGGATCATCCTACAGAGAATTGGGAGAATTTATTTGATAAAATTTATTATTCCCACCAAATTGGGCTTCGTAAGCCGAATAAAGAGGCATGGCAACTAATTTTAGATGAGCAGCAATTGCAAGCAGAAGAAACCATTTTTATTGATGATACCCGTATGCATTTTAAAGCGGCTGAGCTTCTTGGAATAAAGAGTATTTGGACAAAAAAACCAATAGGTCAATGGTTTATAGATGAGATAAAGTCGTTTGAAATAATCACTACCAAAAAGAAAAAAAGCTAATCAATACATTGTTTCTGCTTCTTAACTTTACATTGATTGGGGTGAATATTGATAATTTCTATTGGATTGAAGACTTAAATTTGCTAAGGAGTTTTAAAAATACTTTTTATTGAATATAAGTAATTTGATATAAAAATACGATATTCGCAGACATTTATAAGAATTCGACACCCATTTAATGAGCGAAAGCACAGGTACAAAACGATTAAACGCAGTAGTAAAAGAGCTGAATGTAGGAATGCAAACCCTTGTGGAGCATTTGGCTAAAAAAGGACATAGCATTGATGCTAAGCCAACTACAAAGCTTTCAGATGAGCAATATACAATCTTGCTTAGTGATTTTCAAAGCGAGAAAAAAACAAAAGAGGAATCAAAGCAACTTATCCAAAATAAACTTAAACCAAAAGAGGTAACCATCGAAGTAATTAAGCCTAAGGCTGTTATTGAAGATGATTATGAAGAGGATTTGGTTATGGTTAAGTCGGGGCTTTCTGGTAGAATGGATGTTCCAAATACTCCCATGCCAAAGCCAGTTGAGAAACCAATTGAAAAGGCAATAGAAATTGTAGAAGCAGAGAAGACGGAGGTAAAGGAATCAATACCAGAACCTGTAGTTGTCATAAAAAGTGAACCTGAAGTTCCTGAAGTAAAAGCAGAAAAGGTTCCAGAAGTAATTTTGATTCCCGCGCCAGTAGCCGAAAAGGGGAATGACGATGATGTATTAAAGTTAACGGTTTTAGGTAAGATTGACTTAGAATCTATTAACAGCAAAACCCGTCCGGATAAAAAGGTAAAAGAAAAAAAGACAAAAGAAGTTGTAAAAGCGCCTTCAAAGAAGGTAAATGATGAAAAGGTTGCTACCAAAGAGGTAGTAGTTAAGCCATCTGA
>JANMIV010000044.1:0-2155 GCA_031375995.1 Bacteroidota bacterium | reverse complement strand
TGTTGCATACTATGCCAAAGTCCATCATCAAAAACCAAATCGTGCTCTGTTAAATTTTTGTTACGAACATAATTTTGCAAATGGGTAAATAAGCTATGCGGATTGAAAACAATGCCATTGGGATTAAGTATCACATCGAGCTTATTCTCTAGCATTTGTTGTGCCATATTCTCTGCAAAACAAGAGCCTATTGCCAGCACAGAGTCGCTCATAGTCAGCGGATTTGCCAGCGGTTTTATATCGTAATCAATACTAAATTTCATTTATTTAATTCAAGCTACTATTTAAGCAATTTGCTCCTTTTCCTTCATTGCTATGCAAAAATGTAAGGTATTAGTGTAATGTTCAAATCTACTCAATTCACATTTGTTTAAAAGTTTATTGTAAAATTTAAATACATAAAATACATTTTTGATAAACGCAAACGTTTAAATTACTCAAAAATACTTACTAAACATGGCTAAGAAAATAGTAGCACCCAAAAAAGTAGCTAAAGTGGCTGCAAAAAAAACGAGTCCGATAAAAAAAGTACCCGCTCAGAAAAAAATATTTGTACTTGATACTTCTGTCATTCTATTTGATCACAATGCCATTAAAAACTTTCAAGAGCACAATGTAGCTATTCCTATTACTGTATTGGAAGAATTGGATAATTTTAAAAAAGGAAACGATACCATTAACTTTGAAGCACGTGAGTTTATTAGGTATTTAGACAAGCTTTCTGGGCAATATACCATACAAGACTGGATGCCAATAAATGGCCCCAAAAGGGGTATGTTTAAGGTAATAATGAACGAGAAACCAAAGGGTATTGATGCACAAATAGTTTTTGGGGAACGCAAAGCCGACCACAAAATTATAAATGCGGCTACGGTAATGAAGGAAGAGAATCCGGAGTGTAAAGTAATACTTATTACCAAGGATGTAAACCTGCGCCTAAAGGCCAAATCGCTTAACTTAAATGCGGAAGATTACGAAACGGGTAAAATAAAGAATTTAGAAGGTTTATACAGTGGCAATTCCATTATAGAAAAAGTAAAACCAAGTGTAATAGATGAAATTTATGCCAAAGGTTTTGTGCACTATGAGTTTGCTATGAAGCAAAAACCCAAAGCCAACCACTACCTTATTCTCAAAAACGAACGTAACTCTGTATTGTGCTACTATGAAGCCGATACCGAATGCCTAAAACGGGTAGATAAACAAACAGGGCATGGCATAAAACCACGCAATGCAGAGCAGGCTTTTGCCTTGCATGCAGTATTGAATCCAAAGGTAAGCTTGGTAACCATACAAGGCATGGCAGGAACAGGAAAAACTTTATTGGCTTTGGCAGGTGCATTGCAACAAAGGGCCGATTTTAGACAAATTTACTTAGCTAGACCCATTATACCCCTTAATAACCGCGATATAGGTTTTTTACCAGGCGATATAAAATCTAAAATAAACCCTTACATGGAACCTCTTTGGGATAATTTAAAAATGATTCAAAACCAATGGAAGGAAAGTGATAAGGAGTACCAAAAATTGACGGAAATGGTGAATAATGAGAAAATAATGATTTCTCCATTGGCTTATATTAGGGGCCGAAGTTTATCCAATATTATTTTTATTATAGATGAAGCCCAAAACTTAACACCACTTGAGGTAAGAACCATTATTACCAGAGCAGGAGAAGGCACAAAAATTATTTTCACAGGCGATATTCATCAAATAGACACTCCTTACCTTGATTCCCAATCAAATGGTTTATCGTACTTAATGGATAGGATAAAAGACAATGGAATGTATGCACATATAACGCTGGAAAAAGGTGAAAGAAGTGAATTGGCTAATCTTGCCAATCAATTACTATAAAAAATTTACCTTAATATTGACTCCATAAAAAAGGGGCTATTTTAAAAATAGCCCCTTTTTCATTTATAGTAGGTAAACCTAACTTTTTTTAGTTCTTTATAATGCGTTTGGTTATTACTATTTCGCCATTATTTATTCTAATAAAATAAATACCATTGCTTAGGTCGGCTGTATTTATAGTTACATTCATGCCATTTATTACTTCAGCAATGCGGGTTTTTCCAGTAATATCTACTATTTCAGCGCTCACAATTTTCGTATTACTTCTTATTTCAATAGTATTGGTAAATGGATTGGG
>JANMIV010000021.1:0-4391 GCA_031375995.1 Bacteroidota bacterium | reverse complement strand
ACCGAGGCCAAGATGGGGCAGGTGTTGGAACTATTAAAATAAATGCACAACCTGGGGAAACCTATATCAATAGGCAAAGAGCCAACGGAAGTAATGCTATAGCAGAAATTTTTGAAAAACTCAATAAAAAAATAAACAAATCAGGTACCAAGGAGCAATTACGCGATATGGACTACTTGCGCTCAAATGTTCCTTTTATGGGCGAGTTACTGCTAGGGCATTTGCGTTACGGAACACATGGAGGCAATAGTGTGGATTTATGCCATCCATTTATACGTGAAAACAATTGGATGAGCCGTAACCTCATGTTGGCAGGAAACTTTAATCTGACCAATGTTGATGAACTTTTTACTGTATTGGTAGAATTAGGGCAGCATCCAAGTGAAAAAGCAGATACCGTTACCATGTTGGAAAAATTTGGTCATTTTATTGACGAAGAAAACCAACGCTTATTTACCCGCTATAAAATTGAAGGGCATAGCAACCAACAAATATCTAGTTTAATAGCAAGTGAACTGAATATAGAAAATATTTTAAAGCGCTCTTTGCGCGATGCAGATGGCGGTTATGTAATGGCTGGTTTATTAGGTCATGGTGATGCTTTTGTGGTGCGCGATCCCAATGGTATTCGCCCATGTTTTTATTATTATGACGATGAAATAGCGGTTGTAACTAGTGAAAGACCTGCTATTCAAACTGGCTTCAATATTCCAATTAGGGATATAAAGGAATTAGGTAGGGGAAATGCTTTAATTATAAAGAAAAATGGGGCTATTAGTGAAATAAACATCATTCCACAGGCGGAGAACAAGGCATGTTCATTTGAACGCATTTATTTTAGCCGTGGCAACGACAGAGATATATACAAAGAACGCAAACAACTAGGCTTTTTACTGGCCGATAAAATAATGAAGTCGGTAGGAAACGACTTTGAAAATACGGTATTTAGTTATATACCCAATACCGCAGCGGTTTCATTTTATGGGATGATAGATGGTATAAACGACCTACTAAACATTTATAAGATTGAACAAATAAAAAATCTGGGTTCTGAAATAAACGAGGGACAATTAAAGACCATTTTATCCATGCACCCGCGCAGGGAACGTGTGGCAGTGAAAGATGCAAAACTACGTACTTTTATTACAGACGATACGAACCGCGAAGACATGGTAGCTCACGTATATGATGTTACTTATGGTATTGTTAAAAATCATGTTGATACCTTAGTAGTAATTGACGACTCCATTGTAAGAGGTACTACTTTAAAAAGTTCTATTCTACGTATATTGGATAGGTTACACCCTAAAAAGATTGTGATTGTATCTTCTGCCCCACAAATTCGTTATCCTGATTGTTATGGCATTGATATGAGTCGCTTGAAAGATTTTGTAGCTTTCCAAGCCATGATTGCTTTGGTAAAAGAACGTAAACTCGACAAAAAAATTGACGAAGTATATAAGAAATGTAAGGCTCAGGAAAACTTGCCTAAGGAGCAAATGAAAAACTACTTGATTGACTTATATAATTTGTTTACAGACGATGAGATATCGGCTAAAATTGCAGAAATAGTAACCCCACCTGAAATTACGGCTGAGGTAGAAATTATATTCCAAAGTATTGCCAATTTGCATGAGGCTTGTCCCAACCACAAAGGCGATTGGTATTTTAGCGGAAACTACCCAACTCCTGGTGGCACCAAAGTAGTAAATAAAGCATTTATCAATTACTATGAAGGCAGTAATGCTAGAGCATACTAAATATGAACCTCTCATTTCGCAAAACCTTCTCCCTTTCTAAAGAGAACTGATTCTAAAGTTCGCAAAATGGAATTTGAATATTTGCATACCGAAAGACTGCTCCTCCGCAAATCAACCATTGTGGAATACAACTATGTATTTAATCACTATACCAATAATGAATTAAAAGCTTTCTTTGGTATTACTTTAGACCACGAATTAGAGAAAGAAAAAGAAAAGTTTTATGGGGGTTATGTAACCTACAACCGTAGTTTTTTGTTTTTCCATTTAATTGATAAAAACACACAAGTAAATATGGGCGGATGCGGTTTTCATAATTGGTTTGCCGAACACGCCCGCTCAGAAATAGGATATGCACTACTGCATAATGATTACAAACAGAAAGGATTTATGACAGAAGCCCTTAAACCTATCATTCAATATGGTTTCGAGAAAATGTCGCTCAATAGAATAGAAGCATTGGTTAGTCCAAACAATACTGCTTCCATCAAATTGATAGAAAAATCGGGGTTTAGCAAGGAAGGTTATTTACGGGAACACTATACTAATAAGGGAACAAAAGAAGATTCTGTTTTATATGGATTACTTAAAAAAGAATATTACAACACTATTTGATATTCTATCTCTAAAATCCATTCATCATTACCTTTAAAGTTCCTTCGGTAATTATATTTATATTCAGAGCATTGGGACTAACATAAATATTGCCAGGTTCTATCTTTCTAATCAAACCACTTACATCCATCATAGGGTGCCATTTTTTATTAATGGATTCATTGGCTGTTTGTGTTGCTTGTTTTAGCTGATCAGCAATTGGAAATTGCATTTGTTTCTCCAAATTTTCCCTAAACTTCTTTGAGTTTACAAGCCATGCGGCACTTTTTACCAGTATATCTCTTGTTTTTACTTCAAAATCAAATTGTTTTATCTCAATACTTTTTGTAGTGGCATTATAAGCAGGAATACCCGTAGCATATACTATCCCCTTTATCCCTTTTCCCAGCTTCCCTTTTTGTACTTTTCCATCCAAATCAATCGCTATCATTACTTTATTGCCATAGGCAAATGCCTTGGCCTCCTTAATATTTATTTTGTATTCATTGCCTTCCAGCACCATTGGCTTATTGCCAAATTGTTGCTCTAGCACTGCATTTATCTTGTCAAAAGATACCGCTGCCCCTAAATTTATCTTTACTTCCTCCCCTATTTTATTTACTTGGTTTAGTAGTGGTAAATTTACCTGAAACGAATCGTTTTTGGGCTTATAGCCAGCTACTACTTCAATAACACTAGATACTCCCAAACTAATTTGCATAGCTTCTGGTGTATAATTGATAGGAGTAATATATACGTTCTTCGGATTCAAAACCAACCAAGCATTATAAGCCGAATCTAGTAAAGTGGGCTCTGCCAAACCTTTCCAAGCATCACCAACCATTTTCTTCAATTGGATAGATTTAGGCACTTCTTGGTCAATTTTTACTGCCATTTTATTTACCTGACCTTGTATAATAGCACCAAATAATTTAGGTAAATCCAATTGGGTAAAACCAAGATTAATGACTGGTAAATCGTCCCAGCTAATTTTTCCCTTGCTGTTTAAATTGATATTCCAATCCTTGTCAATAGCTGGTGTGGTAGTAAAAAGTACACTCAAGTTAAGCGATTGGCTAATGGTTTTTTCAAAACCGCCAAAAACCTTCACATTATACGCAAAATCTATATGCAATGGTGCTAACACGCTTAAACCATTATTGGAGGTATTTACCGTAAAATCGCCTCTTTTTATAACCGTCAATTTTAAGTTATCATTTCCGTTGTCATCAAATCGGTCGTCTTTGTAAAGTTCATTGCCAAACTTTTTGTTAAGCGACTCTGCAAGCCCAGCTGTGCTAATATGGATAGGCAAGCCAATAATAGACGTAGGTTTAGGTGGCGCTACTATGGCTACATCTGGTGGTTTAGGAGCGGTAATAGTCTTGGTTTTACAAGCATAAAAGAGCACTAACACTACAAGTGCTAAAATAGATAAAATGTTTTTCATTTGATGGCGGTAAACTTACCACAAATTAATCAAATATTAAAGCATAATAGGCAGTTTTTCCTTTTAAATAAAAATGCCCTAGTATTCATAAGTTAGTCTTATTTTGCCATGCGCTTATTCAAACAATAATAGCACAATGACATTAACCGAAAATATAAAAATAGCCTTTAGTTCTATTGGAGCCAATAAAACCAGAGCTGTGCTAACTGCTCTCATTATTTCTATAGGCATTATGGCTTTGGTGGGCATACTTACTGCCATTGACGGTATGAAGGTAAGCATTAACAAAAGTTTTAATAATATAGGAGCCAACACCTTCAATATAAAAAATAGGGGGAACAATGTACGGTTTGGAGTAAGCGGGCAAGCACAAAAAAAATACAAAACCATTACCCAACAGGAAGCAGAAAAATTTGCCGCCTATTTTCAATTTCCTTGCGTTTTCTCCACCTCCATCAATGCCAGTTTTACCGCTACTGCCAAGTACAATAGTTACAAAACCGAACCCAATATAATGGTATTGGGGGGCGATGAAAACTATATACAAGTGGCCGCTTACGAGTTAAACTATGGCAGAAACCTTTCCA
>JANMIV010000007.1:0-3702 GCA_031375995.1 Bacteroidota bacterium | reverse complement strand
GTTATTTTAGCAATAAAGAAGAGCCTAAACAAGTAATAGCTGGGGAAAGCATAGTAGAGGTAGCAGAAAATGGCCCTTTATTGGTGTATGGTAACCTAATGGTAAAAGGAAAAGATGGGCAGGTGGAACAAAAGAGCAAGGTAACCGCTTTTTGCCGTTGCGGTGCTTCGGGCAATAAACCGTATTGCGATGGAACGCATAAGAAAATAGATTTTAAAGGCTAAGTATAGCTGTATTTTGAGTGAAGCAAACAAAAAGTACTTAATAAGCATTGTTGGACCTACCGCAGTAGGTAAAACAAGCATGGCTATAGCACTTGCCAAACACTATAAAACGGTAATACTTTCTGCCGATTCAAGGCAATTTTACAAAGAGATAAGTATTGGCACGGCCAAACCTAGCCAAGCGGAATTAGCGGAAGTACCCCATTATTTTATTGGTAACAAAAGTGTAAGCGAGAACTATTCTGCTGGCGATTTTGAGCGAGATGCATTGGACTTATTGCAAACTTTATTTGAAACATACGATAAAGTGGTTTTGGTAGGAGGGAGTGGCTTATACATAAAAGCGTTGTGGGAAGGATTGGATGAAATGCCAGAAGTAGATGAAACTTTTAGAAATGAATTGATTGCCAATTATGAAAAGAATGGGCTAAGTTATCTGCAAAATGCTCTTTTGCAGTTAGATGAAGAAAAATACCAAAGCATAGATATACAAAACCCGCAAAGGCTTATGCGTGCAATTGAAATTGCTAGCCAAACTACACCCGAAATAAGAAAGAAAAACAGTGAGAAACGGAGCAAGCGACAGTTTGAAGTAATTAAAATTGCTTTGAATGAGGATAGAAATGTGCTTTACGATAAAATAAATAGGAGGGTAGATAACATGCTGGAAATGGGTTTATTGGCCGAATGCAAAGCCATGTTGCCCTACAAAGACCATTATGCCTTAAAAACGGTTGGATATACCGAGATATTTGCGTTTTTTGATGGCATACATTCGTTTGAAAAGGCGGTAGAATTAATAAAGCAGCACTCACGTAACTACGCAAAAAGGCAAATTACTTGGTTTAAGCGCGAATTAGACCTCATTTGGTTTAATCCCAATGCTTTGGGCATTATTTGTGAGTACATCGATAAAAGAACTGAATAAATTTTATATAAAATTACTTACTTTTGCCGCACCAAAAACCAGCGTTTTTAATTTATGATTGATTTTCTTTTCTCGCCTGAAGCATGGCTAAGTTTATTTACATTAACTATTTTAGAAATTGTTTTAGGTGTAGATAACATTATTTTTATTTCCATAGTTACTGGTAAACTTCCAAAAGAGCAGCAATTAAAAAGCAGGCGTTTGGGTTTGTTTTTGGCTTTGTTTATTCGAATTGTGTTGCTTTTCTTTTTGAATAGAATTGTTCATGATTTAACTGATGATTTGTTTAGTTTGGGCGGAATGGGCTTTAGTTGGCGCGATTTGATTTTATTGGGTGGAGGTGTATTTTTATTGTATAAAAGTGGAATAGAAATATACGAAAAACTAGAAAAGATCCACGAAGATATACCTGAAAAGAAAAAGTATAAATCGTTTTGGAATGTAGTATTAGAAGTAATAGTAATTGATATTGTTTTCTCTTTTGATAGTATTTTAACGGCTGTTGCTATTTCTGATCATATAGAAATTATGACCGCAGCTGTTATTATCTCCATGATTGTAATGATGGTGTTTTCTCAAAAAGTAGGAGATTTTATCAATGAAAATCCATCAATGAAAATACTAGCACTCGCCTTTTTATTAATGATAGGTGGACTATTGACAGTAGAAGCTTTTGATATAGAAGTAGAAAAATCATATATCTATTTTGCCTTGGCCTTTAGTATATTGGTAGAAATGTTGAATTTGCGTTACAGAAAAAATGTAAGCAAAGGAAAAGTAAAACCCCACTAAGCATGGAATTATTGAACGGTAACTATGTTGCCAAAGAGTTAAAAGTCGCTATAAAAGCACAAGTAGAGCAATTAAAAGCAGCAGGTAGTAAAGTACCTCATTTAGCGGCTATTTTGGTTGGTAGCGATGGTGCTAGTATGACTTACGTTGGTGCCAAAGAAAAAGATTGTAAAGAAGTTGGCTTTGACTCTACCGTATTGCGCTTTGATGCAAGTATTACCGAAGAAGAATTACTCCACGAAGTAGAAAAAATAAACAAGAATGAAGCAATTGATGGCTTAATAGTGCAATTGCCTTTACCTAAACACATCAATGAGAAAAAGGTAACAGAAACCATTGATTGGCATAAGGATGTAGATGGTTTTCATCCGTACAATGTAGGTTTGATGTTTAAAGGATTGCCTTGTTACTTGCCAGCCACGCCTTATGGAATAATAAAACTACTAGAATACTACAAAATAGAAACTACAGGCAAAAACTGTGTGGTAATAGGCAGGAGCGATATAGTGGGCAAACCCATGAGCGCATTGATGCTTAATAAGAACTGTACAGTAACTGTTTGCCATAGCAAAACAAATAATATAGCCTCTTTTACCCAACAAGCCGATATTTTGATAGCAGCCGTTGGCATACCCAATTATGTAAAGGCCAATATGATAAAAGAAGGAGCGGTAGTGATTGATGTTGGTATTACCCGCGTAGATGCCAATAATGAAAAAGGTTACCAATTGGTAGGTGATGTAGATTTTGAGGAAGTTGCTCCCAAAGCAAGTTATATAACACCAGTGCCAGGAGGCGTAGGCCCTATGACTAGAATTGCCTTGCTTTTAAATACATTACAAGCGGTAAAAGCCAAGTAAATACATAGCCTTTTCGTAAAGCCAATTACTTATTGACTAGCTTGCTAGGCATTTGTCTTAACTTTTACGCAGTTTTTGAAGTTCTTTTTCATGCTGTATCAATGCTTTGTTATGCTCTTCCAATGCTTTATTATGCTGTTCCATCAATTCTTTTTCAGATTTTTTAAGTGCTCGTTCTTTTTCTAATTCTAATTTTTCCTCCTCTATTCGTATTCTTTCTTCCTCAATTTCGGCTTTCTTTTCCTCCAATTCTTCTATTTTCTCTCTTCTTTTTTCTTCCCTTTCTTCTCGTTCTTCATTGTAAGAGCTTATATCATTTATATTGAACCAATTGCTATTATCTCCATCTTTATATACATCAAAAGCTTTTTGTGCTGTTTTGTTTAAGCTGAAAACAGCTTTTTCTGGTATATAAAAGGTAATTTTAATATGTTGGAAATTGAAAGGATCAGTTTTTCTTAAAAAGAAGTGAGTAGGAAATCGAATTGCCGTTGTATAATAGGCTTTGTTATCGAATGGAAATATAGAAAGGGGCTTTTCATTTTTATGAGTATCAGGGAACGAATAGTTTTCATGTACAATAAAACTGGCTGAATCTTCTAGTGTTCTTTTAATATTGTATTCAATCGGAACAAAAAAGCCACTATCACATACCTGTATTTTAAATCCATTGCTTTCAAATAGGTTGCTTTCCTTAGCACATTTTATCTCGTTAAATTCAAATACCAATGAATCTGTTTGAGGGAGTGTTTGGTGCGTATTTCCGTAAAAAACATTCTTATTGGCAAATTGGGGAATAATTTTAATAGATGAATACACCAGAATACCAATTCCAATAAAGAATAACATAATTAAGCCTGTACCCGCATACTTAAAATTGATGTTGGCCTTAAAGGCA
>JANMIV010000503.1:0-2473 GCA_031375995.1 Bacteroidota bacterium | reverse complement strand
CCTGGGCGTATAATGGAACTGGCTGCCACCAACCGTAAATAATCATCGGCACGCAACTTGGCCAGTAACATACGCATGGCTGGCGACTCTATATAAAAGCAGCCAATGGTATTGCCTTTACGCAATAGTGCTTTTACTTTTTCGTCTGTTTTAAAGGCAGCTACATTGTGTATATCTATGTCAATGCCTTTGTTTTGTTTTACAATGCTTAAGGTATCTTTTATTTTGCCTAAACCACGTTGGCTTAATATATCAAATTTGTATAAACCTATATCTTCGGCCTCTAGCATACTAAACTGAGTAGTAGGATAACCTTTGGGAGGCAAATTGGTGGCGGTATAATGGCTAATGGGCTCTTCGGAAATAATAATACCACTGGCATGTATGCTCAAATGGCTGGGAAATCCTTTTATTTAATCGCTGTAGCGCAATACCAGTTTACTTATATCGTCCAATTCAGCATAGTTGGTATGGTGCTGTAGTTTATCTATTTCATTGGGAGGCAAACCAAATACTTTGCCCAATTCACGGGTAACGGCATCGTGCTGAAAGGTGCTGTAAGTAGCTAATAAAGCGGTGCGCTTTGTGCCAAATCTTTCAAAAATATAGCGCGTAATATCGTCTCTGTCCGTCCATGAAAAATCCATGTCAAAATCAGGAGCATTGTTTCTATGTAAATTGATAAATCGCTCAAAATACAAATCCAACTCAATGGGATCAACATCGGTAATACGCAATAAATAAGCTACTATGCTATTGGCTCCACTCCCCCGCCCTACATAGTAATAATCTTTGTGCCTTGCATACTGGGTAATATCCCAATTAATGAGAAAATAGGAAGCAAAATTCAATTTCCCAATTACATCCAGCTCCTTTTCTATGCGCTGCATTACTTGGGCAGATGGATTGGGATAACGATAAGCCAAACCCTTCATACATTCGCTACGCAACAAGGCAATATCTGTTGCAATACTATCTGTATAATGTTTTAAGTTTTTATTGCTTAGTTTACCGTAATCAAAATGGATATGGCAAGTATTGAGTATATGTTCGGTATTGGCTATAATAGATGGGTAAGCGGCATAAGCGGCATACATTTCCTGTTTACTCCACATCAATTCTGTGCCTTTTGCTTGCTGACTGAGTGGTAATTTGCTTAATAAGGTATTGGTATCAATAGCACGCAATAAACGATGGGCGTTGAAAGCTCGCTTATTGGCAAATGAAGCGGTTTGTAATGCCACCAATTGATGGGCATATTGCTGAATAGGTAAAAAAGCCAAATTACTTAACTCTTTTACACTTACACCTATAAATTCTTTGTCGCGCAGCGGCCAACCTTTATAAGTACTTAATGGGTAAATAATATAAGCATGTGTAAAAGCAGGTGCTATTGGGTTAAAAGGTATATTGCTATGTAAATGCAGCGACAAATGTTCATTTAACTCTTTAAAACCTAAATTATTGCTGGCTATGCCAATATATTGCTGTTGGGCATTGTTTCTAAAATCAATGCCTACAATGGGTTTTATATTTCTTTCTTTGGCTAGCCTAATGGTATCTAAGCAGGCGGAAGTATTGTTTATATCGCTTAATACAAAACTGTCATAGCCTTTTTGTTGCACTTCGTCTAATAATTGTTCAATGGCATAGGTACCATAACAAAAACTATAATGGGTATGGCAATTGAGTAACATACCTATTATTTCCCACGAAATGGATTGAAATCGTGCAGTTGAAAATCCATGCCTGCTGCACGGTTTACAGCATCTTTGCCATAGCGTTTGCGTATCTTATCCATGGCTTGGTACAATTGTATTTGCTCCAATGTTTGTTCAAATAAATTATACTGGTGTCCGCCTTGTACCAAATGACTAAACCTAACGCCAATTAAGCGAATCAGCATTCGTTTTTGGTAGAGTTTATGGAATAATTCGTTTACTTTCTCTATTAATATATGGTCTAAAGAAGTATATGGAATGCGGGCTTGCATGGTATAGGTATTGAAATCGGAATAACGAATTTTTACGGTTACGCAAGCGGTTAATTTCTGCTCACTGCGCAATTGGTAAGCCAATTTTTCGGTCATACCAATAAGCAAACCTTTCAATGCTTTTACATCAATGGTATCTTTATCAAAAGTTTGCTCTGTAGATATGGACTTCCGTTCGGTATAAGGAATCACCAATGAATCGTCCATGCCATTGGCTTTTTTCCAAATTACACTTCCATTATCGCCAAGCACTTGTTGCAATAATTGCATGGGCATTTGCTGCAAGGTATTAATATACATTACTCCCATATCGCGCAATAGCTGATAGGTTTTATCGCCTACCATGGGTATTTTCCGAATAGATAAAGGTGCTAAAAAGCTTTTTTCGGTACCTAAAGCAATTTCTTTTTGTCCGTTGGGTTTAGCCTCGCCTGTACCTACTTTTGACACGGTTTTGTTTGCCGATAAAGCAAATGATAT
>JANMIV010000496.1:0-3421 GCA_031375995.1 Bacteroidota bacterium | reverse complement strand
GATGAAGGTAAAAACAAAATGCTGATAATTAATGCTGTGAGGAATAAACTTGTGCAAAGAATCTTCGCTTGTATAAATGATAATAGATTTTATCAAAAAAATTATCAATATTCTCTTGCATAAACCATAGAAATCGCTCGCGTTCCGCGAGTGAGTATATCCATTGGCGTTACGCCATTTCAAAAATATACAATCATGAGTGAATATAGAATTACTACAAAAGATGAATTGTATTTTGTAACTTTAACAGTAGTTGGTTGGGTTGATGTATTTACAAGAAATGAATACAAAGACATTTTAATTAAGAACATTCAGTACTGCCAACAAAATGAAAACTTTGAAGTATTTAGTTATGTTATTATGAGTAATCATATTCACCTAGTTTGTCGTAGGTTTGATAATGATTTAAAAGAGCTGCTAGGGCGGCTTAAAAGTAATAGTGCCAAGCAAATTATTAAAGCTATAGAAAACAACCCTCAAGAAAGCCGTAAGGAATGGCTATTATACTTATTTAAATATTTTGCTAAAACCAATAAACAGTATAGTCAACATCATTTTTGGCAATATACAGTTCATCCTATTTTATTGTACTCCAATGATGTAATTAAACAAAAAGTTGATTATATACACTTAAACCCTGTAAGAGCAGGATTAGTAAATGAACCCGAAAATTATATTTACAGCAGTGCTAACTTAACCAGTCCTTTGAAGGTGTTGAGTTGGGAATGAGCTAATCAGCCAAAGGCTTAAAAATAAACTCACTCGCGGAACGCAAGCGAGTGCTAAATTATAGAGATAAAAGCTAATAAACCCCTACTTCAAGTAATCGTTGAAGTATTGGTTTATTTTTTTGAATAAATGTACTCTATCCTTACCCAATACATTGTGTTCGTGGGTAGGATATACGGCATAGTCTATTAAAATACCATCATCTACGCATTGTTTTACATAATTGAGGGTATGGTTCCAAAGCACTACATTATCGTTGGTTCCGTGTATCAATAATAGTTTGCCTTTTAAGTTTTTAGTATAATTAAATAAGCTGTTTTCTTTGTATCCTTCTGGGTTTTCTTGTGGAGTATCCATATACCTTTCCGTGTACATTATTTCGTACATACTCCAATCTATTACTGGTCCACCTGCCACTCCTACTTTAAATACATCTGGTGTGCGGGTCATTAAACTGGTAGTCATAAATCCACCAAAACTCCAGCCATACACTCCTAGTTTGGTGCTATCAACAAATTTTTGTTGCTTTAAAAAGCGAACTCCTGCCAATTGGTCTTCCATTTCTATTTTACCCAATTGTCTGTGTACTATATTCTCAAACTTCAATCCCCTATTCAATGAACCTCTATTATCCAATGTAAATATAACATACCCTTGTTGAGCAAATGCCAGCATCCACAATTCTGCCTGACCTAACCAGCTATTGGTAATCATTTGTGCATGAGGCCCGCCATACACATATACTATGCAAGGGTATTTTTTATTTTCATCAAAATTGGCTGGTTTTACCATTCGGTAGTTCAGTTCTGTAGTGCCATCTGTCGATTTCATTTTTCCTAAAACAATTTCCGTTGCCTGGTAATTAATAATTGGATTGATGGAATTGACAATAGAGCCATATAATCTCCCTTTATTGTCGGACAATAATATTTGACGGGGTGTTGTAGCGTTGCTAAAATTATCAATAATAAATACCCCATCGCCACTCACTAAAGAATTATGCACTCCTTCTATTTTAGTATGTTGCGTTATTTTGCTTGTTTTTAATTCTACTGAGTACAAATATTTGTTCATACCATCTGCAGAAAATGCGTTAAAATACAGATTGACTCCCGCGGCATCAAAGTTTAATACTTCGCTGATATGCTGTTTTAAATTGGTCAGTTGTTTCAGTAGTTTACCTCCCCTTTCGTACAAATACAGGTTATTGAACCCATCGCGCTCACTTTGCCATACAAACTGTTTTTCATTGGTACTTACAAATAAAACGGGCTTTTCAGGCTCTACATATTTATCATGCATTTCCGTAAATAGTGTTTTGATGAATTTACCTGTTATACCATCATACAAGTTCATTTTCATTTCGTTTTGTGCCCTATTGACTACTGCTATATAAATATACTCTTCATTTGGACTCCAGGCTATATTGGTCAGGTATTGTTCTGCTGGTTCGCCTGTTTCTAATACTATATTTCTCTTTTTTACAAAATCAAAAACACATACTTTTACCTCGTGGCTTCTGCTTCCTGCCATTGGGTACTTTATGTTTTTATTGCCTGATGGACGTGTATCAAACTGCATTAAACCATAGTCAGTTACCATACTTTCATTCATTCTGTAATAAGCCAACTTATTTCCTTTAGGACTCCAAAAAGTACCTTTTGTAATCCCAAATTCACTTCTATGCACAGTTTGCCCTACTACTATGCCATAACCACCATCTTGCCCAACTAACAAATCGCTTTGCACTGTACCATCTGCTTTGCCATTTTTTTTGTAATTGGCCAGTACATCTATAGAAGTGGCATCGCTTACATACAAATTATTATCAATGGTATAGGCAATTCTATTGTTTATTTTCTCATAATCCGCATTTTCTGCCCTTGCAGGTATCATTAGTTTGAGTTTGGTCTTTTTTGTTTCTACATCATAAGTATAAGTTGAGTTATTGTAACTGTACAAAAGTGTATTGTTATCAAGCCAACTGATAAAAGGAAAGCGCTCAAATTTCTTTTCTTCGGGCATAATACTATAAAATGAACGATACACTTCTTCTACTGATACGATAGTATCCCTGTTCATATTGGGGGTATTGATGTATATTAACACTTCTTTGCCATCCCTTTTACCTACATAACTCATTGTTTTATTGTCGGGCTTCCACATCAGCTGACTCAATCTTTCAGGAGCTAAAGTGGTACGTCCTTTCAAAATAGCATCGTCAATGCTTAATATAGCATTTTGAGCAAATCCAATATTGGCAGTAATAACAAGTAATAGGAGCAGTATTTTTTTCATTCTTTGTTTTTTTGAATTGCGATAATACCAATCTTAGCGTAAATAGTGAAACCTTTTATCAATTTAAATGCAAATGGTGCAGAATTATAATAAAAGGAAAGATGACAGATTGTGGTTAAAATTTTTCAGAAACGGCAAAACATTTGGCTTAATCCACTTACTTTGCGCCTCTATTTTAATAAAAAAATGTCTGACAAACCTTTAATACTTATAACCAATGATGACGGCATTACGGCTCCCGGTATTAGGGCTTTGGTAAATGCAGTAAAACACCTTGGCGAAATTATAGTGGTAGCTCCAGATGCTCCACAAAGTGCTATGGGACATGCCATTACCATTAGCAAACCTTTGCGTTTGGCTAAAACCGACTTATATGGCGATATTGTCTCATACC
>JANMIV010000492.1:0-5112 GCA_031375995.1 Bacteroidota bacterium | reverse complement strand
CAGTAATAGAGGAGCCTAATAAAGCCCAAAATGGCTTTTTTCAAAGTTTTACCACGGGTAGCAATGTTTCCATATTGGATTTTGCTTTAAAAAACAACAATGTAGCCACGGTAAACTCCTATTTAGCCACCCCTTCTGGGTTATATAAAACCGCCAAACCGGGCAACCGATTTGGCAGCGACCCTGGGGTAATACGCATAGATAATCCGCGCAACTTACCTACTGTACCCATAAGCATTATAGCCGACCCTGTAGGTCCTATTGGTGATCCAGATCAAAGCTATACCCCCATTTTTGCAGACAATGGTACCGTATATGCCATATTTGACGAGGTACTTTGGGCTGCTTGGGCTGCTGCCGACTACCAAGGAAGCGGATTTGAAATAGTAGCCGAACAGGTAATAAAAATTACCAATTTAAGTTTAGCCACTATCAATGGTATTAGTTTAGGCGAAAATGAAGCTGGTATGCTAGGCATTCAGTTTGAGTACAATGGCGAAAACACTCCTGCGGCTGATTATGATTTTCACCTTTCTGTAGGTACTTATGATACAGAAAACCCAACCGTACAAATAGGTACTCCCACCCATTTTAGCACCCATGTGCTTAAAACACCGCAAGTAGAGGAAGAAGACCCTTTGTATAAAACAGGCTTACAGCAAGCAAGCCCAAGTATAGCACAAATAGATTTTTTAAACATGTACCCCAACCCTGCTACGGATAAGCTGAATATAACTTTTGAACTGAAACAAAATGCTGATTTAATAAGTCTAGAGGTATATGACTTACAACTAAAATTGGTAAAAAAAATAAGCCAACAGCAAAACATTAAAGGAGCTAAAACCTTTGCTATACCAACAGACGATTTGCCCAATGGCAACTATATACTTAAATTAAACATTGACAATAGCTACCAAACCCTTAAATTCGTAAAATAATATCCTCATTATTTGGCAGGTAAAAAAACGATATGGCTCTTATTGCTTTTGCCTTTTGTACAAAGCAAAGCTCAAAACTTGGTACCCAACCCAAGTTTTGAGCTTTACAAACTTTGCCCAACTGTGGATAATATCTTTAATATAGGGCAACCTTTTAACGACTTACAAAAGTTTTGTGCCAACTGGGAAAGTGTAGGCATACAACAGATTTTATGGATAGGAGGGGGAGGACAATACTTAAATGCCTGCGCCAATATAGATATAGATTATTGCGGTGTGCCGCAAAGTATATTTGCCTACCAACAGGCACATACGGGAGTTGGCATGGCGCAAATAGCGCACACTTATGCAGGTTTTAGACAATATAGAATGTTTCAAGGGGTAAAACTGATTGCCCCTTTAAAAATAGGCCATACCTATATAGTACGCTTTTATGCAAGCTTGGCAGACAGTAGCCAAGCAGCCATGAACAATCTAGGTATTACCTTTTTTACCCAAAAAACCAAAATAGCTGATAGTTCTACCATTAGCTCCATAATATATCCCAACTGGGCGCATGTGTATAGCAAAGAGGTAATTGACAATAAAAACGAATGGGTAAAAATAGAAGATACCCTTACTGCGGACAGTGCCTACGAGTACTTGGTAGTGGGCAATTTTTTTGATTACAATAAAACTACTTTTAAAGCGGTTAACAACTCAACAACTACAGGACTATATTATCCTGCTTATTTATTAGATGACTTTAGTGTAGAAGAAACCAAAAAGACCATAGCCCCCTTGAATACGCTTATATGCAAAGGCGATAGTGTTTTACTAAAGGCTTTAGGTAGCTCTACTGATTTTTACTGGAGTTTCAATAAAAAAGATACCCTATCCAACAAAGAAAACATTCAGTTTAAAGTTGATACTTCTTTTACCCTATTTTTAATTTCTAATTGGGGTATAGATTCCGTTTTTATACAAGCCATTAGCTATCCTAAAAAAACACTTCCAACTGATACCGTCCTTTGTAAATCGTACTACATTCACATCAATGCTTTTAATAGCAACAATGCCACCTACCAGTGGAACACTGGCGATACCACTGCTAAAATAAGCATTGAAAAAGCGGGTAAATACATAGTAAAAACCACTACTGGCTCTTGCCACCGCACAGATACAGTGCTGGTTAGCTCTTGCAAACCTACTTTGTATGCCCCCAACTCATTTACCCCCAATAACGATAACTTAAATGATGTATTTTTACCAGTAGGAGTGCAAGTATTTAATTATCAATTACAAATTTACAATAGGTGGGGTAAACTGGTATTTGAATCAAACGATATAAACCTTGGTTGGGACGGTATAGGGTACAATAGCGATGTGTATTTTTATAATATTACCTATACCGATAAGGAAAACATAAATAGTTACAAACTATCGGGTAATATATCGCTTTTAAACTAAAATATCCCCTATTTGCACACTTTTCTGAACATTACCAACTAAAAAACAACTAAGGTGCCAGTCTATCTATTTGCCAAGTATTGTTTTGTTTCAATTCAAATAAAAACCTATCGTGCAAACGGCTGCTTCGGCCCTGCCAAAACTCAAAACTGATAGGCATTACTATGTAACCGCCCCAGTTGCGTGGGCGTAAAAGCGGCTCTTTGGCAAATAGTTCTTCCATTTTTTTTACCCTTTCTTCCAATAAGAGCCTACTTTCTATTACTTGACTTTGTGGTGAAGCATGGGCGCCTATTCTACTGCCCAAAGGGCGACTGTTAAAATACAAATCTGATTGCTCGTCATCTATTTTAAAGCAATTTCCCACCACTCTTACTTGCCTTTGCAACTCAGGCCAAAAGAAAACCAAAGCTACTTTATTGTCTTTTTCTAATTGTACTCCCTTATTGCTATCAAAATTGGTAAAAAATTTAAGTCCATTGCTTTCTATACCTTTCAACAAAACAATGCGAGCTGATGGATAGCCATCCTTTCCATTGGTAGCAAGCGTCATGGCATTGGGTTCTAATACTTCGGCTTTTATGGCTTCATCAAACCACAATTTAAACTGGTCAAAAGGGTCCTTCTGTAAATCTTTCTCATCAAAACTTTTGAGGGTATAATCCACTCTTATGTCTGCTATATTCATATTGCCCTATCTTTTATTTTATACCTGCCATTTTTTGAGTCCCAAAATCAAGAATATGGTCTATAAACTCATAAGGCTTGTAATTATTGAGTGCACACTGGTGAAAAATAGCCGTGGCGGGTGTCATACCTGGTAATGAGTTAATTTCTATAATAACCACTTCTACCCTATTTTTTTCGAATATTTTCACAAAAGCATCTATTCTGCAATAGCCTTCTACATTCAATACTTTAGCCGTTTTTTTAAGCACTTCTTGTACTTTTTTACTAATTTCAGCTTGGCTTTTAGCATTACTGCTAAATCTACTCGGTGTTATATTTTGTCCCTGCCCAGCTAAAAACTTTTCTTCCAACGATAATATTTCACCTTCGGCCAAAGTTTCGCTTGGCTCAAACATTTCATACACCAATTTCCCCTTTTTATAATGGGTTAATAAACCACCTGTTACTTCTAAAAAATGCTTGGCATTGCCCTTTTCTATAAACTTCTCCACTAAAAAGTACGATTTCATAGGGAATTCCTCTTTAGGTTTTAAGCCTAGTTTATCGGCCAGCAATGCATCCATTATTTCTGCATTTCTAAAAACACCTTCCGCATAATTGATTAAATCATCGGATGTTTTTATTTTTTTAACAGCACTACTGCATCCATCATCTGCTGGTTTAGCAATAAGCGGATAGCCAATTTTCTCCACTTGTTGAATAAGAGCCTCTTTGTTCTTTTTCCAGTCTTTTTGGTGCACCAACATATGTTCCGCTACTAAAATTTTATGCTTTTTCAATAGTTCATTGGTATCGTACTTATTAATGGTGATTTTACTGCTTTCTACTCCACTTCCATTATAAGGAATCTTTAATTTATTGAGGTATGATTGCACCGTTCCATCTTCACCTGGTCTGCCATGTAAGGCAATAAATACGGAATCAGCCAGCTTTTTTAACTCCTTATAATCAATTTTTCTAGGCGCAAATAACTGTGCATCTGCATTGCCATATTTTTTAATAATGGCATCACATTCCTTTATAATTTTACTCATTACAGCAGAACGCTTAAAATGACTCAATTTTTCTTTGATATCATCCGCATTGTCTTTGAGCATTACATTTATTGGCAATAGCCAAAGCTCATGTTCTTTGTCGTTGCCAGTAACAAATACGGGAAAAGGCTGGTATTTGGCAGAGGAAGCTAGTTTTTCATATATGTTTCTACCACTTTCTACGGAAATATGGCGTTCTGTAGAGTAACCACCCATAAAAACAGCTACCCTCTTTTTACTCAATTTTTGTGTTTGGTTGGCTGCAAGTTTTGCATCCAAATGCTTTAAAAGAGCTAAGTGGTGAAAATGCACTTGCTGCGACTGTGCCCTTTCCGCCAATGAGGTACGGATAATATAGGTTAAAAACTGCGATGGATTCAAACCAATTTCTGCCGCTTGATGAAAGAAAAAACTAGAAGGCATCATACCACTGGTGGTATTGGGATCATTTAAAAATATTTTACCTTCATTATTGATAAATCCATCTATGCGGGCATATACATGAAAATTGAAAAGTTCGAATAAATGTGCGCAAGCCTTTCTTATTTCATCAATCTTTTCCTCTGCTATGTCTATAGGTGTAATTTTACGGCTTAAACCCGGTAAATATTTACTACGGTAGTCATATACTTCCTTTCCCTTTACTATTTCTGTTGGCGGCAAAGCTACAGCGGTTCCATCTTCATTTTTCAGTACAATACAGCTAAACTCTCTTCCTGCTATAAAACCTTCTATCAAACACTCTGTTTCACTATATATACTCTCTAAACGAACGCTTATTGGTTTTTTTGATTTATTGCTCTTTTCATTGAAAACCTCATCAAACAAAACCCATAATTCATCTGGATGATAAATAATTTCATCATTATACAAGGCTGGTAAACCAATGCCTTCTTTTACATCCGTAATTTTTTGAATGAACTGCATTTTTTGTCTTTCATCCTTCCCTATCCAGTCGCTTGATTTAACATCATGGATAAAAAATGCTTTTAAAACAGCTT